>JAXJTP010000058.1:0-54196 GCA_036309525.1 Acutalibacteraceae bacterium
ACGCAATCAATTCCTTCGGAATTGGTTACACCACCCACCAGCCTTTGAAAAGGCTGGACCCAAACTTTACGTTTTTCTCTATCAACGTTTGTGCGTAACTCCCCTACAAACCCAAATTCATATATCGTTATGATTTGAGAACAAAGTGAATTTTCATAGCTAAAGCAAAGAAAAAAATCGGACTTTAGGCTGGAGTGTTAGCTCACAGCTTCAAGTCCGATTTTTATATTACAGATTAATTAAACCCTTTTCAAGCATAGACTGTGCTGCAAGCAGAACACCTACTCTTGCACTGTGGAAATTCAATCCACCCTGCATCCATACTGCGTAAGGCTCACGCAGTGGAGCGTCGGCAGAAAGCTCTATTGTTGAGCCAAGTGTAAAGGCACCAGCTGCCATTACAACCTTATTTTCGTAGCCTGGCATATCAGAAGGCTCTGGAGTTACAAAGCTATCTACTGGGCCACCCTTTTGTATGCCACCACAGAAAGCTACCAATGCTTCATTGGAGCCTAGCTTTAACAGCTGAATTATATCGCCACGCTCCTCATTATACTTAGGTGTGGTGTCAAAGCCTAGCATTTCGAATAGAGCTGACGCAAAAACAGCAGTTTTTAGTGCTTCTCCTGTGGCGTGAGGTGCATTAAACGCACCTAAAAATAGCTCTCTGTTTACACCTAATGTTGCACCCTGCTCTTTACCGATACCTGGTGTTGTAAGTCTGTAGGCACATTGCTCTACAAGCTCGTGCTTGCCTGCTATATATCCACCAGTTGGTGCTACTCCACCACCTGCATTTTTAATCAGTGAACCAGCCATTATATCAACACCAACGCTTAAAGGCTGTTTCTTTTCAACAAATTCACCGTAGCAGTTATCAAGCATAACTATTGTATTTGGTGCTTTTTCCTTTGCGATTTTCGCTATTTTTTCAATTTCATCAATCAAAAGTGATGGGCGAAGCTCGTAGCCTCTTGAACGCTGTATGTAAACCATTTTAAGGTCTGGTGTAATTGCATTTGCTATTGCCTCATAGTCTGGCTTGCCGTCTGGTGTAAGCTTAACCTCGTCATATATAATGCCGAAATCCTTTAGTGAGCCAGAGTAATTACCCGACAAGCCTATTACACTTTGCAGGGTGTCATATGGTGTGCCTGTTACTGACAGCATTGTGTCGCCTGGTCTTAGCATACCAAAAAGTGCAACTGTTAATGCGTGAGTACCACAAACAAAGTTATGTCTTACAAGTGCGTCCTCAGCCTCGAAAACTGTTGCATAAATTTCGTCAAGAGCCTCTCTTCCCCTATCGTCAAAGCCGTAGCCTGTTGAGGTTGAAAAATGACTTTCGCTTATGCCTGCCTTTTGAAAGGCATACAGCATTTTCTGTGTGTTGTAATCCTGTATTTCGTCAACCTCTTTAAGTCTGTCACTGATAAGCTCCATAGCCTTATCAGCTGTATTTAAAATTCTTTCATCTATATTATGAAAAGGTATGTTCATATCTATTTCCTCTTTCAAATGTATTTGGTAAATTGAAATTTATCTGAATTTTTCCAAGCGAAACATTTGCTCATCATCAACTGTGTCAATTCCGTCTTTATGACTATAGCCCAGCTTTTTATAAAACTCACAGGCTGTTATTGAGGCTGGAATTTCAATTCTTTTAGCTCTAAGGAAAAATTCGTCCTGCTCTAGTGCTTCAATTATTTTTCTGCCTATACCCTTGCCCTGATATTCTGGTAGCACAAATATATTGAACAGACTGCTTTCGTCCTCTTTTCCCCAATATGGACCAATAGCACCACAGCCTACAATAATATCATTATCACAAGCAACATAAAAATGTGTCCAGCCTGCTCTTTGGATTACATCCTCTGGAGTAAATCTTTTGACATCATTTTCGATATATTCAGCAGAGTAATCCTTTATATTGCTTGTTCTTAGGGTTTTTATAATCAACGCAGATACCTCGTCTGCGTCCTCTGTCTGGAATTTTCTGACAGAAAAGCTATTCATTATAATTACCTCCATTCAAATCAAAATCTGTTCAAACTCTGAAATATTCTCAAAGCCAATTTTCTTATAAAAGCTCAGATTTTCGTTTTTATCTCTATGTATAAAAATATCTGTTATATTTTTATCTGTAAGCCTTTGGCAAAATTCGGTGACTACTGCTGTGCCATAGCCTTGCTTTTTGTACTGTGGTAATGTAGCTACACCAGCAATTACAGCCGAGCTTTTATCAACTGCTGTAGCTACACAACAGCTTATAAGCTTGTTATTTTTATATAAGCCTAAAACATATGCAGAATTTTTACGCAAACGGTGGTTAAGGTCTACATAGAAATCCTCGAATTCTGGTACAGCAAAGCTTTGGCTTTGGTTTGCTTTCAGAATGTCATAATATTCATATAAATTCACATTTTCAGAAAGCTCATAGCTATTATCAAGGGTGTTTTCATAATTATTAAGGCTTTCAAGCCTCATAATATCGCCAACCATACCAGACATATTCAATTTTTTGCAAAGCAACACATTACCACCTGCTACACGGCACATATTTATTATTTCTTCAAAATCTGCACCACTGTAAATATCAGCTATAAATTCGCCACCATACCTTACAATATAGGCAGTTACCTCATCATTTATAAGCTGATACCACACATCGCACAAGCCGTTATATTCTCCGTAAGCGTTCAAAAGTCCCTTTACTCGTGTAGCAAAGGGATTTTTTGATTTCTTAGAAATATATTGCTTTATAATTTCATTTGAGTAGCTTGTTAAATATATCATAGGCTGTTACTCAAAATTTTATTTGCCATTTCTGCTACAACCTGCTTTACAGAATTTAAATCCTGTGCAGAAATCATACCACAAGGCGAATGCAGATACCTGCAAGGCAACGATACAGCCAAGGTGCGTACTCCACCCCTTGAGGTTTGTATTGCTCCTGCATCATTACCACCAGCCACAGCCTGCTTAAGCTGTACCTTTACATTATCGTTTGCACAGCTCATTGCAGAGGCTACTAATTCCTTATCGTAAATTGTGCGTCTGTCCATAAATGAAATAACTGCACCATTGCCTATAAAGCAAACCTTTTTATCATCTGCTACATTTGGTATATCTCCTGCTGTAGTTGCTTCTACAACTATTGCAAAATCTGGCTCAACTGTGTACGAGGCACATTTTGCACCTCTTAAGCCTACCTCCTCCTGTACTACAAATGAAAAATATGTGTCATACTCAAGCTCTGAATTAATCATTTCAATCATAATTGCACAGCCTGCTCTGTCATCAAGAGCCTTGCCTGTGATTATGTCGTTTTCCCATTTAAAGTCGCAATCAAACTGAATACTATCGCCAAGTGACACATACTGCAAAGCCTCTTCTCTGCTTGTTGCACCTATATCAATGCACATAGCGTCCACCTTAGGTATAGCCTCTCTTTGCTCTGACGAAAGCAGATGTACAGGTGGAGTACACACCACGCCACCTACATTCTTACCAACAGTAACGCTTTTACCCATTATTACTCGTCTGTCAATTCCACCAACCTCGTCAAATCTAAGATACCCACCCGAGGTTACAGAGGTAACAATAAAGCCAACCTCGTCCATATGTGCAGAAATAAGAAGCTTTTTATCTGGTGTTTTTTTACCCTTTTTGAAGGCTATAAGATTACCCATAGAATCTGTACTATATTCAGCACCTGAATTCTCTATATGAGAAATAATTATATCTCTTACACTGCCCTCATCGCCTGATATTCCGTTAGCGTTGCAAAGCTGTTGTAATAGCTCTTTATTCATTTTTTGCACCTCTTTTCATAATGTATAGTGCAATTAATTCTGCTGTTTTTTCTATATCTTCCATATCCACAAGCTCTGCCTGTGTGTGCATATTTCTTAGTGGAATGCTTACAAGTGCAGTTCTTACTCCACTAGCTGTTGTGGTTATAGCGTCAGCGTTTGTTCCTGTGGTACTGCTCATAACCTCAATCTGATACGGAATATTATTTTCCTGTGACAGATTTTTAAGCTCAGCAAACATTTCTTTATCTAAAACAGGAGCAATACCCAGCATAGGACCCTTTGAAAGCTCTCCACATTTTTCAGGAGCAACCATTGGCTGTGTTGCAAAGCTTACATCTACAACTATTGCACAGCTTGGCTTGATTGCAAATGACGCTGTACGACTACCTAAAAAGCCTGTTTCCTCCTGACTGCTAAACAGAAGCTTAACACAGCAATCAAGCTTTTTATCAGCCAGTATATGAGCAACTCTGATTAATGAAGCTACACCAGCCTTATTATCAAGGCTACCAGCTGTAAATCTGCTACCGATGAGCCTTTTAGGCTTTGATAAAGCTACAACATTATCTCCTAGTGAAACAAGCTCTGTAACCTCTGCCCTGCTTAAGCCTGTGTCGATATATATTGAGTCTGCTGATGGTGCTTTGTCCTCTCCACCGTCTGACAAATGAGGTGGCAGGCAACACACAATACCGTGAAGTGGCTTTTTACCCATAACAGTAACCTCACTGCCAAGTAAAACTCGTCTGTCTATACCACCACAGTTTGAGATTTTTATAAAGCCTTCATCATCAATATAAGACACAACAAAGCCTATTCTGTCGTTATGGGCATCAAGCAGTATTACATCCTCACTGCTTTTATTACCCATTGTTGCGATTATATTATTGTTATAATCAGTTTCAATTTCAATGTCAGGCATAAGCTCCTTTATAATATCTAAATCAACAAGCTCATTACCCGAAACTGTGCCACTGCTACACAGCGATGTCAAAATATTTTCCAAATTATTCACCTTACTTATACCAACGCATTAACAATGCTCTTAAAATGCTTGCCTCTTTCATCAAAGTTTTTATACAAATCAAAGCTTGCACTTGCTGGTGACATTGAAACTATATCGCCCTCTACAGCTACCTCTCTAGCCTTTGCAACTGCCTCTTCCATATTGTTTACCTTGATTATAACAGGATTACCCTCTGTGTAATTCTCTGCACTTAGTACAGCCTGCTCTATTTTGGGAGCTGTTGCACCCATAAGAATAAGATATTTAACCTTATCTGCGATTGCAGGACCTAAGCTGTCATAAGGGATTTTCTTATCATAGCCACCAGCAATAAGAATAATCTTAAAATCATATAAAGAAAGTGTACCCAGTGCTGTTCTTGTTGGGCTTGACGCAATAGAGTCGTTGTAGTATTTTACACCGTCAAGCTCTCTTACAAACTCTGCTCTATGCTCAACGCCTGAAAATTCCTTAGCTACCTTTACGATGTTTTCAACATCTACATCTCCCCATACAGCTGTAATAGCAGACATATAATTTTCAACATTATGCATACCAGGAATTTTAATATCAGACATATTCATAACCTTAGCTTCACAACCGTTGTCAGCTACTATTATTTCACCATTATCTGATAAATATACACCGTTATTCACAGCAGATTTTCTTGAAAATTTAAGCACTCTACCTCTACAGCAATCTGTAAATGAGTCTGTAATTTCGTTATCCTTATTAAGAACAACCCTTGAAAATGCACCCTGATGTATTACAAGGTTTTTCTTTGCGTCTATATACTCCTGCATATCCTTATGAATATCGAGGTGGTTAGGTGCTAAATTTGTAACAACAGCCACATCAGGACCCTTACGCATAGAAATAAGCTGAAAGCTTGAAAGCTCTACAACAGCTACATCATCATAATCTATATTTTCAATTTGTGGTAGCAAAGGAGTGCCTATGTTACCACCCAAATGTACAGTTTTGCCCTGTGCCCTTAGCATTTCTGCTATAATAGAGGTAGTTGTGGTTTTTCCGTCACTGCCTGTTACTGCATAAATTTTGCAAGGACAAAGCTCAAAGAAAAGCTCCATTTCAGAGGTTACCACAACACCCCTTTCACGCATTTCTACAAGCTCGTCCATATAATAACGCATACCTGGTGTTCTGAAAACTATATCTACATCCAGGTTTTTCAGATAATCCTCACCAAGACTAAGAGTAGCACCAGCATTTTCTGCAATGTCTGCATTTTCGCCAAGCTGTTCTCTTGTACGTCTGTCACAGGCTGTAACCACAGCACCATACTTTATAAACAGCTCTATAAGCGGAAGGTTGCTTGTGCCTATACCACAAAACGCTACCCTTTTTCCTTTTATGCTACTAAAGAAATTCTCAATTCTTTTATCCATTTTATTCTACCTTTCTGTTTATATAAAATAATGTAATACTGATTTATTGTTAAAGCATAACAAATTTGGGTTTGTAGGCGTGAGCTAACGCTCACACCAGAGGAAAGACAGCTTAAAAGTTTTGATTAAACTTTTTCAAAAGTTTATGGGGTCGAGGGGTAACACCCCTCGTGGGATTTTAAAGGGCAAAGCCCTTTAACTTCTCGTGATTATTAAAAATGCCGTGTACACGGCATTTTTAGGAAAAACTATGAGTTAAGGACTCCGTCCTTAAAACCTGTAAGGGGTTTCACCCCTTAACCCCACCAGCCTTTGAAAAGGCTGGACCTAAACTTCACGTTTTTCTCTATCAGCGTTTGTGCGTTAGCCCTACAAACCCAAATTTGTCTATCTTTCAATCAGAAATAACCATAAAAAGCAAGCAGATTGAAACTTAAAATCTCAATCTGCTTGCTTTTTTATTCTATAAATTTAAGCCTCTAATAAGGCTTTATTTTTGCACTTAGGTAGCATTTTCTTTTGTGTAATTGGCTTTTTATAATCTCTTAGCTTTCCTGTATATACCTTTTGGCTCCATGAAATTTTAAAGAAATCAATTGGCTTTACTATGCTAGGTAAATATTCCTTTGGTACTATATCAAAGCGTATTAAAAAATCTCTTACAAATTCTGAGCAATAGTAGCATCTTTTTTGACGAAATGTTATTCCGAATAATGCTAAAAACAATGCAATGTAGTTATAGCGATACTGCTTTTTATTATCGTACATTTCAGCTAAGTATATCTTCATTTCTTCGTATTTTTCATCAGATACATAAACTCTGAGAACAGTAGCCTCTGTATTATAAAAACGCTTAAAGGTACCCCAGGTTATAGACTCCTTAACAAAGCCACCGATAAATGGATTATAAGGGAATAATCTTCCAAAGGAGTACATACAAGACAAATCCCTTTCTAAGCTGATAGATGAATGATTGTATTTAGCATTTGTTATAGCCTTTAAAATTCTTGATAATATTGTACCTGTTTGAGTAAGCACAATAAAAATTTCTTTTTCTTCCTTTTCTTTTACCATTGCTTATCCTCTACCTCCCACTCATAGCTATTATTTGTTGCATATACATTTATACCCATACGAAAGGGATAGAAGCTGTTTTGCTCTATCCCTTTCAGATTAAATTCAAGCAATCAAATCACTTTTTTCTTGATAGCAATACTATTGCAACAATAGAAGCAACAAGAATAATAGCTAATACAACTATAACAATTGTTGTACTGTCACCTGTTGGTGTTACAGAAGTATTATACGCAAATACGTTTAAAGCTGAAGCAATAACGAATAAAAGTGCTGTGCATAATGCTGTTAAAGCTGATAATATTTTTTTCATTGAAATACCTCCTGTACATATCTGCGTTAATTATACCAAATTCTACACAGAATGTAAATACAAACGAAATATTTATATTTTATTTATTGAAAATTTCTGTAAGTATTTTTAGTGGAGGAGTATATTTTTTCATTTTTACATTTATATGCACCTTAGGCTCTAGCTTAAGTACAGCCTGCCCCGATAGCTTATCAAGAAGCTCTGCTACCTTTGGTGTGCGTACATCTGTTAAATAAAGCAGAATATTTGTATCTAGCTGTTTTATCTCATAAATACCATAAGATGATGCTGTGTTTCTTATTAAAGCAACCTGTATAAGTCCCATAACAGAGTGTGGTACATCTCCGTAACGGTCTATAAGCTCATCAATTACATCATCGGCATCTTCTTTTGTTCTTATGTCTGCAATTCTTCTATACATTGCAATTCTAAGCTTTAATGCAGGTATATAATCCTCTGGAATATGAGCAGGAATAGGAACATCTATTGAGCATTCTATATCCTGTGCAGTTGTTTCTTCTCCTCTTTCTTCACGAATAGCCTCATTCAGAAGCTTAAGATACATATCATATCCAACAACCTCCATATGACCATGCTGTTGTGCTCCTAATACATTACCTGCTCCACGAATTTCTAAATCTCTCATTGCGATTTTAAAGCCACTACCGAATTCTGTAAATTCTTCAATGGCAGAAAGTCTTTTTGCAGAAAGCTCTGTAAGCACCTTCATCGGTCTGTAGGTGAAATATGCGTAGGCTCGTCTTGATGAACGTCCTACCCTACCTCTTAGCTGATGAAGCTGAGAAAGTCCCATATGGTCGGCATTGTCAATAATCAGAGTATTTGCATTCGGAATATCTACACCTGTTTCTATTATTGTTGTGCATACAAGCACGTTTATTTCTTGCTCAAGCATTTTTCTCCAGACCTCTGAAAGCTCCTGCTCGCTCATTTTACCGTGACCTACGCCTACCTTAGATTCTGGTATATGCTCTGAAATATTAAACGCACAAGTATCAATGCTATCAACACTGTTATGAAGATAGAAAACCTGACCACCTCGTCTTAGCTCTCTGCGTATAGCCTCGAATATAACCTCTTGGTCGTACTCCATAACATAGCTCTGTACAGGCTGACGGTCCTGTGGTGCTTCCTCTAGTACAGACATATCTCGCATACCACTCATAGCCATATTCAGCGTTCTTGGTATTGGAGTAGCTGAAAGTGTGAGAACATCTACATTTTTACAAGCCTCTTTGAAACGCTCCTTTTGTGCTACACCAAAGCGTTGCTCCTCGTCTATGATTACAAGTCCTAAGTCCTTGAATTCTATATCCTTAGAAATTAAACGGTGTGTACCGATAACCATATCAATATCTCCACGCTTTAATCCCTTGATTATTTCAGCCTGCTGTGCTGGTGTTCTGAAGCGTGAGAGTAGCTCTATTTTTACTGGGAAGCCCTCAAAGCGTCTTAATGCTGTTTGAAAATGTTGCCACGCAAGAATTGTTGTAGGACATAATAACGCACATTGCTTGGAGTCGGCTACACACTTAAAGGCAGCACGCAAAGCAACCTCTGTTTTACCAAAGCCTACATCACCACATAAAAGCCTATCCATTGGTGAGGTACGCTCCATATCGTTTGTTATTTCGTCAATACATCGTAGCTGGTCGCTTGTTTCTTCGTATTCAAAATGACCAGCAAAATCGTGGTGCCATTCGCTGTCTGGCGTAAATGCGTAGCCCTGTGCCTTCATACGCTCTGCATATAGCTTTGTAAGCTCGTGGGCTATATCCTTTACTGCCTTTCTTACACGAGATTTAGCCTTTGCCCAGTCTGTGCCACCTAGCTTGCTGAGCTTTACCTTGTTGTCTTCCTTTGGTCCGATATATTTAGAAACCATATCAAGCTGTGTTACAGGCACATAAAGCTCATCGTCCTTTGCGTAAAGGATTGTTATATAATCCTTTACAACACCGTCATTTTCCATTTTATTTATTCCTCTGTAAACACCTATACCGAATTTGGTGTGAACAACATAATCGCCTATGCTTAGCTCCTCAAGAGAATAAACCTGCTGTGCGTTTTTAGGTCTGTTAAGCTTTTTCTTTACTGGTGCAAACACTGAACCATGCGACATAAGCTTAAATTTTGCAGATGGATATTCAAAGCCTGCTGACAATGTACCAGCCATAACATAAATGCTGTTTGGTGCTGGCTCTTTAATATCCTCTACTAAATGCACAGGGTATCCGTCATCTCTTAGCTGTTGCTCAAGTGAAGACGCACTTTTTGCTGTACCTGCTAAAATAACCATTGAAAGCGATTTATTGAAGTCCATATTAAGGTCTTCTTTTAGCACATTATAAGAGCCACTCCACAATGAAAGCTGTTTTGCTGTAAAATTTATAAGCTCCTTTAAAGGTAATTCGTATGAGCCATGTGTGAAGTTATCAAGAAAAACTGTTGTATGCTCACCAAAGTATTTCCATACCTCGTATTTATCAATACAGTAGGTTTCAAAGCCCTTGCAGAGTACTCCTATAGCAAAGAAATCCTTTAGCTCCTGACTATACTGTGTATAGTAGGAGCTTTGTCTTGCTTTCACCTTTGTTTGCTCAGAAATGAAAATCATTCTGTTATCTACATAATCTAGCAATGTAGCATTAGTATCATAGGCAAGAGCTATAAATTTATCTATTGAGCCGATTGATAAGCCATTTTTAAGAGAGTCAGCCTCACGCTGTAAAATTTCTTTTGCTTTAGGTGAATTTTTACCCTTTAGAAGTGCCATTTTTTCTTCTATTTTCTGGCTAAGCTCTAGCTTATCATTTACAAGCACCTCTACTGATGGTACTATTGTTATTTTTTCGACAAAATCTAATCTTCTTTGGGTTTCGGTATCGAAGGTATTTATTGTGTCTATCTCATCGCCCCAAAACTCAATTCTTACAGGCTTTTCAGCGTCTGGCATAAATAAATCTATAATGCCACCACGCTGTGCAAATTGTCCGGCACCCTCTACAATATCGCAACGCTCGTAACCGTTTAGTACAAGAGCGTTTACTACTGTATCTATTGAAATTTCTGTGCCACATTCCATTGTAACAGTAGCCTGCTTTAAAATATGAGGTGGAATAGTAAACTGAGAAAGTGCGTCTATTGTTGTTACTACAACATCTACACCATTATCAAGCATTTTGCAGAGAACATTTATACGCTGGTGCTCGTATTCTCTTGATTTACTATTTATATCTCTGAAAATAAAATCTCTCAATGGATAAAACAACGCTGATTTACCCATTGAAGTTAAGTCGTTTACAAGCACCTGTGCCTCGTGCTCGTCATATGCAACCACAAATGCTCCCATTTTTTGTGAAAATGGGAGTGAATTAATTATATGTGCCTTGTGAATACCTGTTAATCCTGTTACTGCAACCGTTGAATTTGCCCTGATTACAGCTTTTTTAAGGGTTTGGTATTCTGGCACTCTTTCTATTATATTATCTAAAAACTTCATCATATTACCTCATTAAGAGTTATACTGTGACATAGCCTTGTCGATATTACCACTTAAGATAGCTTCAACTGCACCACAGGCCTTTTCGGTAACCTCGTCAAGTGTTTTTAGCTCTTCAGAGGTAAAACGAGAAAGCACCCAGTCAGCTAGTTGCCACTTTGGATTAGGCTTTTCTCCTATTCCTATTTTTACTCTTGGGAAGCTTTGTGAGCCACTAAGCTCTATTATGCTTCTCATTCCCTTTTGTCCACCGTCACTGCCCTTGCGTCTTATTCTTAGCTTACCTACTGCAAGTGAAATATCGTCAAACATTACTATTACATTTTCAGGTGGAATTTTGTAAAAGCTCATAGCCTGAGTAACAGCCTCTCCACTTAAATTCATAAAGGTCTGAGGCTTCATAAGCAATGCTCTTTTACCTGCTATTGTACAATCTGCAATTAAAGCCTTGTACTTCATTTTTGTAATGCTACAGCCATACTTTTCTGCAAGCTTATCAATAGCGATAAAGCCTGCATTATGACGAGTGTGTGCATATTCCTTGCCTGGGTTACCCAAGCCTACAATAATATATTCTACTGGGCTATTGTTTATGCTTTCTAGCTTTTTAAATATGTCAAACATAAGTTACTCCATTCTTATTTATTAAATATTTATTTTCTTGCTACAAAAATATAGCGTGACATTTTCTTTTTAAATTCTTCATAGATGCATTCGCTATATTCGGTTTGTGCAATTAACATATCATACCATTGTATATTATTCTCTTCTTCAAATCTATTCTTGTGCAAAATAGCAGAAGCTCGTTTTTTTCTAAGCAAATTATAGGTTTCCTCTGTAATATCAAAAGCCTCATATGACATATCATTTTTAATTAAAGCTCTAGATATTTGAGTTGTTTCTACATTTTCAGTTTTTGGTATTACATCACCTTCTTGATAACCAATGAAAAAAACACCATCAGGTTTTAGCCAAGACTTAACCTGAGATACAAAATCCTTTATATCATTTGCAAAATATATTGTATCCATAGAAATTATTACATCAAATTTATTTTTTGGGTATTTAATTTCTCCTATTAAACCTATTCTAAATTCAGAATTATCTAGTTTAAGTTTATTTGCATTATTAATTGCGTTTTTGGAATAGTCAAAACCGTAAATATTGGCATTAGTTTTTTGTTGTAGATATTCTAACATTTTTCCATTGCCACATCCAATATCCAACACATTGGCTATACTGTTTTAGGAATATATTCTAAAATTCTGTTTATTTGATTTATGTCACTAAAACCATCTTGTGAAAAATCCTTACCAAAAGCATCTTCACAAAAATTACAAAATGCTTTAGATTTTGAAGCCATTTCGTAAAAAGATTCATATTCATTATAAAAAAGCAAATCTGTATTTTTCATCGAATCACCTCATATAGTAGAAATCGTCTTAAAATATTATCACACATTAAGAATAAAAAATCAAGAATTCAAGACAAACAAAGGATACCGAGAGCTTGTCGGTATCCTTAAAATTTAAATATATTAAGACTTGAATTATCTGATTAATTTAGAGCCTTATTTTAGCTTGTTTTTATTCTTCCTCGTCATCATCAAAGGTGAAAACCTCTGTTGTTTGACCGTATTTTCTGAAACGGCTGTAACGGTTTTCGATAAGCTCGTCTGGTGACATTAGCAAATATTTATCAAATGTATTTGATATAAGATTGCGTAGACTGTCGAAAAGAGGGCTGTCTGTTGACTTTGGCTCTCTGATAATTCTTTCGATAACATCCATTGTGAAAAGGTCGTTGGCTGTTAATCTTAAGCACTGGGCAGCGTCTGCTGTTTTGGCTGGGTCTTTCCATAGAATACTTGCACAGCCCTCTGGTGAAATTACAGAGTAAACTGAATTTTCAAGCATCCATACCTCATTAGCTACTGCTAGTGCCAAGGCACCACCACTTCCACCCTCTCCTATCAATATAGAAAGAATTGGTGTTTTTAGTGTCATCATTTCCATAAGATTTTCTGCAATAGCCTGACCCTGACCACGCTCCTCTGCACCTATACCACAGAATGCACCACTTGTATCTACAAAGCAAAGCACTGGTCTTTTGAATTTTTCAGCCTGTTTCATAAGTCTTAAAGCCTTACGATAGCCCTCTGGATGAGCAGAACCAAAGTTCTTTTCTACTCTTTCCTTAGTATTTTTACCCTTATCCAAGCCTATTACAGTTATAGGCATATCGTTAAGTGTTGCAATACCTGCTTTAATTGCTTTATCATCAGCAAAGCGTCTGTCACCGTGAAGCTCAAAAAAGCTATCACCAAATAAAGCCTGTATAAAATCTGAGGCTGTAAGTCTGTCGGCTGACCTTGCGGCTGTTACTCTATCAAATGCTTTCATCGCTGTCAACCTCCTTACCGTTTTCAAATGACTCATCTTTTTCTATATTATGAAGTGCAAGTAGCTGTGTAAGTGACTCCTTCATTTTACGTCTGTCAACTACTGCATCTACAAAGCCCTTATCCTGTAAAAACTCTGCTGTCTGGAAATTCTTTGGAAGCTTTTGTCTTATTGTCTGCTCTATTACTCTAGGACCTGCAAAGGCAACCAATGCACCTGGCTCTGATAGAATTATATCGCCCTCCATTGCAAAGCTGGCTGTAACACCACCTGTTGTAGGGTCTGTAAGAACAGTAATATATAGCAAACCAGCGTCGCTATGCATTTTAACAGCACCACTTGTTTTTGCCATTTGCATAAGTGAAAGAATACCCTCTTGCATTCTTGCTCCACCTGAAAGTGTAAATGCAACAACTGGCATTTCATTCTCGGTAGCGTATTCAAAGGCTCTTGTGATTTTTTCGCCTGTTACTGTACCCATTGAGCCCATCATAAAGCTAGGGTCCATAACAAAAAGAACTACCTTATAGCCATTGATTGTACAGGTACCCGTAATAACAGACTCATTCTCGCCACTTCTGTTTTTAGCTGTGGCTAGCTTTCTGTTATAGTCTGGGAAGCCTATTATATTTTTAGAGGTAAGCTCGCTGTCCATTTCTGTAAATGAGCCAGCGTCAGCTATCATTTCTATTCTTTGTCTTGCTGTTATTCTGAAATGATGATTACAGAATGTACAAACTCTGCTATTATCATCAAGGTCGGTAGCAAGCACCATTCTCTTGCATTCAGGACATTTTACCCATAATGCGTCTGGCACATAAGGGCGTACCTGATCTGTTGATTTATCAGATGGAATTTTTTCCAATTCATTTTTAGGCTTTAAAAAAGTAAAAAAATCGCCATTAAACATATGCAACATCCAATCTAATTAAATTTTTATATCGTTTAATAACTATTATATCTTAATCAGCTTATATTGTAAAGTTTTACAGCTGTTATATTCATATTTATCTGGCTGTGTATGCTTTTACACCCACAGCCATTGTTATATTATTTTTTTATGTAACCCTTTTTGCGTTTCTCACGGTTTTCCATAAAATCAGTTGTGTATGTACCATCTACAAATTCTCTGTCTGACAGAATTTCGATTTGTAAATCTCTGTTATGGTCTATTCCGTGAATATTAAGCTCGCTAAGAGCCATTTTCATTTTTCTGATAGCATAATCTCTTGTTCTAGCCTGAACAATAAGCTTACCTATCATTGAATCGTAATAAGGTGGAATTGAATAGTCCTGATATATTGCTGTATCAAAACGAACAGAAGGTCCACCTGGAACGTGCATTCCTGTGATTGTACCACAGGAAGGTCTGAAATTCTCGTCTGGGTTTTCTGCATTTATACGGCACTCAATAGCGTGACCGTGAATAAATACCTTATCCTGTGTAACTGTAAGCATAGCACCAGCAGCTATTCTTATCTGCCACTGTACAAGGTCTATGCCTGTAACCATTTCTGTAACAGGGTGCTCAACCTGTAAACGAGTGTTCATCTCCATAAAATAGAAGTTGTTATCCTTATCAAGCAGAAATTCTACTGTACCAGCGTTAACATAGTTTACAGCTAATGCTGCCTTTCTTGCTGCCTCCATCATTTCCTTACGGATTTCTGGAGTAATCGCCGATGATGGACTTTCTTCGATAAGCTTCTGGTTCTTTCTCTGAACAGAGCATTCACGCTCACCAAGACAAATTACATTGCCGTATTTATCAGCAAGTAGCTGCATTTCGATATGCTTAACAGGCTTCAGGAATTTCTCCATATATACAGCACCGTCACCAAATGCTGACTGAGCCTCTGATGAGGCCGAATTAAAGGCATTATCAAACTCGTCCATAGAATTTACCAGACGAATACCTCTGCCACCACCACCTGAGCGTGCCTTGATAAGAAGTGGGAAGCCGATTTTTTCGGCTTCTTCTCTTGCCTGCTGAAGATTTTCTACAATGTCACAGCCTGGTGTTACAGGTACACCAGCCTCACGCATTGTTTTTCTAGCCATATCCTTATCGCCAAGCAGAGAAATCATCTCTGCACTTGGACCAATAAATTCAATATTACATTTTTCACACAAAGCAACAAACTTTGCATTCTCAGAGAGTAAGCCATAGCCTGGATGAATTGCCTGTGCACCAGTAGTAACAGCTACTGTTATAATGGCTGCCATATTAAGATAGCTGTCTGTAACCTGTGGGCCACCCAGACAATAGCTTTCGTCAGCAAGCTGAACATGCATAGAGTTTTTGTCTGCCTCTGAGTATATAGCTACGGTAGAAATACCCATCTCACGACAGGCTCTTATTATTCTTACTGCAATTTCACCACGATTTGCAATCAAAATCTTTGAAAACAAACTGTACACTCCCAACTTAAATATATTTTAATGCAAATTACTCCTCGTTAGGAATAACAGCTACTGTGAAATCTGCCTGTACACATAGCTTGTCTTTAACATAGCCCTTTGCTGCAATAAAGTGGAACACACCTCTGCTCTTTGTAAGAGTACAGGTTGTTTCTAGTGTATCGCCAGGTAGTACCTTCTCTTTAAACTTAACATTATCCATTTTTGAGAAATATGGTGTTGAGCCAGAAGCACTGTCTGAAATAAGAACACAGCTTGTCTGAGCCATCATTTCACATAGAATAACACCAGGTACAACAGGATTTCCTGGGAAATGTCCCTTTAGGAAAAACTCGTCGCCCTTTATTGTATACTTACCCTTTGATGTAACATCGTCAATCTTCTCTGCTTCTTCTACTAAAAGCATATTGTCACGATGTGGGATAATCTTTTTGATTTCTTCCTGATTCATTATATAAGCCCTCCGATTAAGAAATTACGAATAATGGCTGACCATACTCTACAAGGTCACCGTCTTCTACCAGGATTTCTTCGATTGTGCCACTTTCAGTAGCTGTAATCTCATTCATAAGCTTCATAGCCTCAATAATGCATACAACATCACCCTTATTTACCTTTGAGCCAACCTTTACATAAGAGTCTGCCTCTGGTGATGGTGCTTTATAGAATGTGCCTATCATTGGGCAATCTATTGTTTTGCCCTGTGGCTTTGCAGGCTCAGCTGGCTTTTCAGCTGTTGGCTCTGTAGCTGGTGCCTGCATTGGCATTGTTGGCATTGGCATAGATGGTGCTACTGCTGTACCAACAGGTACTGTTACATTAACAGCAGCTGACTCGTTATCCTGTGCTACCTTTTTCTTAAGGCTTAGCTTTTCGCCATTTTCTGTAACAATATCTAAATGTGTAAGGCTTGAATTATCAAGTGTAGCAATAAGCTCTTTTATTTCATCAATACTATACATAGGTAATATCCTTCCTTTTAGTAAAAGTATATGTAATTATCTGTGTAAATTAGTCTGCTTTTCTGAAAGCAACAACAGCATTATGACCACCAAAGCCAAGTGTTGATGATGCAGCTACATCAAGCTGTACCTCTACTGCCTTGTTTGGTACATAGTTAAGGTCACAAGCCTCGTCTGGCTCTTCCAGATTAATTGTTGGTGGTATTACACCATTCTTAAGTGCAAGTACTGCTGCAATAGCCTCTACTGCACCTGTTGCACCAAGCATATGACCTGTCATAGACTTTGTAGAGCTGATTAGTGACTCATATGCCTTTTCACCAAGAGCCATTTTAATAGCCTTTGTTTCGCCTGAGTCGTTAAGTGGTGTGCTTGTGCCGTGAGCATTAATATATAGCTTATCCTCAGCTGTTAAGCCAGCCTCTGCAAATGCAAGCTCAAAAGCCTTTGAGCTACCTACAGCGTCTGGGTCTGGTGCTGTTACGTGGTGAGCGTCACAGGTGTTACCATAGCCAACAAACTCAGCGTAAATCTTGGCACCTCTAGCCTTAGCGTGCTCGTATTCCTCAAGAATAAGCATACCAGCACCCTCGCCTATAACAAAGCCACTTCTTCTCTTATCAAAAGGTGTAGAAGCACATGTAGGGTCCTCGTTAAGTGTAAGTGCCTTACAGTTAGCAAAGCCTGCAACAGTAAGAGGTGTTACAGCTGCCTCGCTACCACCTGCAATGATTGCGTCTGCAAAGCCGTACTTAATTGCACGGAAAGCCTCGCCAAGCTCGTGTGTACCTGTTGAGCAGGCTGTAACCACTGGCAAGCATACGCCCTTAGCCTTAAACTTAATAGCAACCTGTCCTGCTGCTATGTTTGAAATCATCATTGGAATAAAGTGTGGTGATACCTTTCTTGCTCCACCTGTATAGCAAGCAACGCTATTATCGTAGAATGCTTTCATACCACCTATACCAGAGCCTACATATACACCAAAACGGTCCTCAGCAACATTACCCATAATGCCACTATCCTCAACAGCCTCCTGAGCAGCTGCTAAAGCATACTGTACAAATAGGTCTGTCTTTCTTAGCTCTCTCTTTTCAACATACTTAAGAGCGTCAAAATCCTTAACCTCGCCAGCTATCTTAACCTTTGAATCTGTAGCATCGAAGGATTTAATATAATCTATGCCACATACACCGTTTATCATATTGTTCCATGTTGTTTCTACATCATTACCCAAAGGTGTTACACAACCCACACCGGTAACTACAACTCTTCTCATTTTACGAAATCTCCCTCCGAAAAATAATTATTAATGCTGATAATTTTAACCTAAATAAAAATTATCACGTCTACCTGTGTCTTTTTCATTAGTCTATTTCCTTACAAAATTATCAGCATTAATCTGAACTTCTTGAAATCTATATTAATTATAATGTACGGAATAATCCAAAGGCTGGATTACATAGCCATACCACCATCTACTCTTAGAACCTCACCTGTAATGTAAGCTGCCTCGTCAGAGCATAGGAATGAAATTGCGTTTGCAACGTCCTCTGGTAGTCCACGCTTTCTCATTGGAATTGAAGCCTCGATAGCGTCCTTTACCTTGTCGCTTAGTGCGTTTGTCATATCTGTAATGATATAGCCAGGAGCAACTGCATTTACTGTTACGCCTCTTACTGCAAGCTCCTTAGCAACTGACTTTGTAAGACCGATTACACCAGCCTTAGAAGCTGAGTAGTTAGCCTGACCAGCATTACCGTTGATACCTACAACAGAAGCAACGTTTACAATTCTACCAGCTCTCTTCTTCATAAAGTGAGAATATGTATGCTTAATCATATTGAAAGTACCCTTTAGGTTTACGTTGATTACTGAATCAAATTCAGCTTCGCCCATCTTTAGCATTATCATATCTCTTACGATACCTGCATTGTTTACAAGAATGTCAATACCACCAAATTCCTCAATAATCTGGTCTACAACGTTCTTTGACTCCTCAAAGTTTGAAACATCGCAATAGTAAAGACCAACCTTAACACCTAGTGCTTCGATTTCCTTCTTAGCGTTTTCGCCCTCTTCCTCTTTACCTACATAAAGAATTGCAATGTTAGCACCCTGTGATGCAAGCTTCTTTGCAACTGCAAGACCAATACCTCTTGACGCACCTGTAACAACTGCTGTTTTATTCTCAAAACTCATTTTCTTATCCTCCAGAATTAATTATATATTCAATGCCTCTAATGTAGCCTTATCCTCTACATTATAAACTGTAACGTCTTTGTTGATTTTCTTAATTAAGCCAGCAAGTGTTTTGCCAACACCTACCTCGATAAATGTATCTACACCCTGCTCAATAAGATTTTCTACTGTTTTTTGCCACTGTACAGGGCTTTCTACCTGTGCAGTGATAAGTGCCTTGTAATCGTCAGCATAAGGCTGTGCTGTAACATTGCTGTAAATAGGCATAGCAGGAGCATTAAGCTCTTTATCCTGTAGGTACTCACCTAAGCCCTTTGCAGCACTGCTCATAAACGGAGAATGGAAAGCACCACTTACTGCAAGCTTTACAGGTCTGCCCTTTGCTTCCTTTACAGCCTCCATAAGAGGCTCTGCGTTTTCTTCTGTTGTAGCAACAACTGTCTGAATTGGGCTGTTGTAGTTTACTGGGAAGGTACTATCAAACTTACCAGCAAGCTCCTCTACCTTTTCTGGTGTAAGCTTTAGTACGGCTACCATTGCACCCTTATTTTCCTGTGCAGCCTTATCCATAAGCTCGCCACGCTTGCAAACAAGCTTGAAAGCGTCTTCGTAGCTCAGAATACCACTAAAGCCAAGAGCTGCGATTTCTCCTAGTGAAAAGCCAGCTACAAAATCTGGCTTAATACCCTTTTCTGCAACAGCTGCAGCTGCTGCAAGGTCTGCTGTAAACACGCAAGGCTGTGTATTTACTGTACGGTTAAGAATCTCCTGCTCAGCCTCGAAGCACTGTGCTGAGGTACCCTCTCTGATGCTGTCTGCCATATCGTAAACAGCCTTAGCAGCTGGTGAGCAATCATAAAGCTCCTTACCCATACCTGTATACTGAGCACCCTGTCCTGAAAAAACAAATGCTATTTTACCCATTTAGAAGCACCACCTAACACCTGCTCTGTCTGAGTGAATATCTCCTCGATAATCTCCTGACAAGACTGCTCCTTTTTAACCATACCTGCAATCTGACCAGCCATTACACAGCCGTTAGAAACATCGCCCTCTCTGGCTGCCATTCTAAGTACGCCTGCACCCATTTTCTCTAGCTCTTCGTCAGTACACTCGCTACTGTTGTACTCACACTTTGTGTACTCTCTTGTGAAAGCGTTCTTTAGTGAACGAACAGGGTGACCAAGTCTTTTACCTGTTACAACTGTATCTATATCCTTAGCCTTAATAATCTTATTCTTATATTCCTGTGTAATTGTACATTCGTTAGCAACCAAGAAACGAGTACCAAGCTGTACGCCCTGTGCACCAAGCATAAATGCTGCTGCAACGCCTCTGCCGTCACCAATACCACCTGCAGCAATTACAGGAATGTCAACAGCGTCACAAATCTGAGGAACCAAAGCCATAGTTGTAATGTCACCAACGTGACCACCAGACTCGCCACCCTCTGCGATAACTGCAAAAGCACCGTTTCTCTGAGCCATTTTTGCAAGTGTAACAGATGGAGTTACAGGAATAACCTTAATGCCAGCCTCTAGCCACATTTCCATATATCTTGCTGGGTTACCAGCACCTGTTGTAACAACAGGGATTTTCTCCTCTGCAACAACCTTTGCTGTTTCTTCAACAAATGGGCTCATAAGCATAATGTTTACACCAAAAGGCTTGTCTGTAAGCTCACGGCACTTATTGATTTCTGCTCTTAGCTGTTCACCGTTTGAATTCATAGCAGCGATAATACCAAGACCACCTGCGTTGCTTACACCTGCTGCAAGAGAAGCGTCTGCTACCCAAGCCATACCACCCTGAAAAATAGGGTACTTAATATTCAATAGTTCGTTAATTGGGGTACTTATCATAATATGTACATTCCTTTCATTTTAATTTATTATACGATTTAATGTAAATTTTTGATTTACAGATATGTTATGTTTATAAGAATTAATCCTTGTCCCAAGTGATTACACAGCTTGCTGTTGTAAGACCTGCACCAAAGGCACAGAATACAATGTTATCACCCTTTTTGAACATTCCCTTTTCTACACAATCACTAAACGCAATAGCACAGCCACCACCTGATGTATTACCATACTCTTCAATTGTACGGATAAACTTCTCTGATGGAATATCCAGCTTTTCTGCTGCTGCGTCGATAATTCTGATGTTAGCCTGATGTGGGATAACCCAATCTATATCAGCCTCTGTTAAGCCAGCAGCCTTAATAGCTCTTTTTGTACCTCTTACCATTGAGGTAACAGCAAACTTATAAACCTCTGGGCCATTCATATATAGATATGGTGGTAAGCTCTCGTGCTTATAGAAAGGAGAAGTATTTTCGCCATGTGGGCATTTTAGAACCTCTGTGTTACCCTTAGCACCGATTTCGATATATTTTAATCCGTCACCCTCGCCTAGTACAACAGCACCACCACCGTCACCGAATAGTACGCAGGTTGCACGGTCTGTCCAGTCTACTATATTAGATAGGTTGTCAAAAGCAATTACTAATGCCTTTTTTACTCTGCCTCTTGCAAAAAATCCATCAGCAACATCTAACGCATATACAAAGCCTGAGCAAGCTGCATTTACGTCAAAGGCTGGGCATTTTGCACCAATCTCCTTTTGAATTATACAAGCCTGTGAAGGAGTTATATAATCGCCTCGTAGTGTGGCACATATAATAAGGTCAAGCTCCTGTGCAGTAACGCCTGCGTTTTCTAAAGCCTCGTTAGCTGCCTTAACGCAAAGCTCTGTCATTGTTTCTTCCTTCATTATATGTCTTCTTTTAATACCTGTTCTTGATGAAATCCATTCGTCATTTGTTTCTACCATTGTAGAAAGCTCATCGTTGGTCAATACATACTCAGGTACAGCTTTTCCGGTACCAAGAACGCTAAAGCTCATAGTTTACTTTCCTTTCAATTACGCTGATTTTTTTAATGCTTCTTTTTGTGTGTTGATGTTAATTTTACTTTTCAGAAAGCTATTCATTCTTTCCATACACTTTATAAGAACACTTTTTTCGTTTTCTGCCATATCGCATAGAATATCCTTAGCCATATTTTTTCTGAAACGCTTATGTATTCTGTCGGCGTGTCTACCTCGTTCAGTTAAATTAACGTATACCTGTCTGCCATCAGTTTCACTTTTATGGCGTTCAACATATCCCTTTTTTTCTAGCCTGTTTACAGCTATTGTAACAGATGATGGTGTAATCATAAGCTCGCTGGCTATATCACCCACCATTTTACCTATTACGGGACTTCTGTTTATAACCTCCAGCAAAGAAAGCTCACTAACTGATAGATTAAAGCGTTTAGAGCTGTTAAACATATTCTGCTCATATCGGTTAAGCAACACATAGCTGGTAGACAAAGTATCGTTAAATTTCTTGATAAAAAAATCTTCCATACTTCCTCCGGTTATTTTTAGTATAACCAAAATTTTCTAATTACAAGCAACCTGCAAAGCAACCCATAATAAATTATTTTGACTACTTAACTAATTTTATTACCAAGAAGAAGTTTTGTCAATAAATAATCTTAAAGCAGAAATATAATCTAACTATTGTATAATTATTACATAAAACAAACGTGTAATTTGTTAAAATATGCAAGTAAGAATTTAACTACATAAATCCTCCAATAATTTTCTCAAATCTTCTTCGCTATACACCTGTATTCCCTGCTTTAAGCTTATAATATCCTGCTTTGGCAAAGCTGAAATATACCTGTCTGTTACCTTAACAGGCTTGTCTGTATCATTATAAAATACAGCTACCAAGCCATTGTATTCTCTCACGATATATGTCTGATAATTTGTAGCCTGCTGTATTTCGGTTGGAACAGTATTTGGTATACTGTTATTTCTATTACAGCTAAAAAGTGTAGCAATCATTGCAGTAAAAATAAAAAATAAAAAAGCCAAGCTAAAAAAGCATGTAAATATTTTGCTCATAAAATCACCCGTTTTCCTTTTTTATTATTATTGTTACAGAATAATAACGATTAATTCATTGATGTTTTACGAATAGAGATTTTAACATTGACAATATTTCATAAAAATTATAGTTTATGTCATAATTTATTGAAAACATTATGTTTTTCTGTTGCTTAAATTTAAATTTCGTGGTATTATTTGAATAAGTTTGTTTAGATTAGCTAAAACAAAAATATTAAGAGGGAGAAATTAGTTTATGGAAAAAGAAACAAAACGAAATTCCTTTAAAGGGTCACTCGGCTTTGTTCTTGCTGCTGCAGGAAGTGCCGTTGGCTTGGGAAACATATGGAGATTTCCATACTTAGCAGCTAAGGACGGTGGAGGCTTGTTCCTTGCAATGTACATAATACTTGCACTTACCTTTGGCTTTGCGTTGCTTACAACAGAAATTGCCATTGGTAGAAAAACAAAGCAAAGTCCACTTACTGCTTATGGAAAAATTAAGAAAAATTGGAAATGGCTTGGTGTTATAGCCTGCTTAGTACCTATAATTATTTTACCTTACTACTGTGCAATAGGTGGCTGGGTAATAAAATATTTCATAATGTATTTAACAGGTAATGGTGCTGATACTGCACAGGAAGGTTATTTTACAAGCTTTATCACTGCTGATTTTGAGCCTATAATTCTTCTTGTAGTATTCCTACTGGCAACCTCTTTTGTTATTTTCAGAGGTGTAAACAAGGGTATCGAAAATCTTTCTAAGGTATTAATGCCAATCTTGATTTTCCTTGTTGTTGTTATAGCTGTATTTTCACTTACACTAAATCATACTGATGCAAATGGTGTTACAAGAACAGGCTTGCAGGGCTTAAAGGTTTACTTAGTACCTGACCTTTCAAGCATAACTATAAAGAGCTTCTTTACAACCCTGCTTGACGCAATGGGACAGCTTTTCTTCAGTCTGAGTGTTGCTATGGGTATTATGATAACCTATGGCTCATATGTACCTGATGAAGATAATCTTGGTAAGTCAATAAATCAGATTGAAATTTTTGATACAGTTGTTGCTTTTCTTGCTGGTGTTATGATTATCCCTGCTGTGTTCACATTCTCTGGCACTGAGGGCTTACAGGCGTCGGGTCCTGGCTTGATGTTTATTTCATTACCAAATGTTTTTGCACAAATGGGTTGGTTTGGTAATATTGTAGGTTGCTTATTCTTTGCAATGGTATTATTTGCAGCACTTACAAGCTCTGTTTCTGTAATGGAAGCTATTATCTCAAGCCTTATGGATCAATTTAATTGGTCAAGAAAAAAGGCTGTACTTATTGAAACAGCAATTGCGTTAATTGCTGGTACTATAGTTTGCCTAGGATATAATAAATTATACTTTGAGGCAACTCTACCTAATGGTAGCACAGCACAAATTCTTGATATTATGGATTACATCAGTAATAATATTCTTATGCCTATTGTTGCTATTGGTACCTGTATTCTTATTGGCTGGATTGCAAAGCCTAAAACAGTTATTGAAGAGGTTGAGAAAAACGGAACAAAAATGGGCAGAAAGCTACTTTATACTGTAATGATAAAATTCATTGCACCTGTTATGCTTATTGTACTATTCTTAAAATCAGTAGGTGTTTTAACTGTAATTTAATATTATATAAAGCAATGCTAAAAAAGCAGAAGATAACAGCAAATCACTGTTATCTTCTGCTTTTAATTTTATTCGCTACAAGGCACACTGAAAAGCTCTGCTTTTATAGTATTACTCATCTGTAGCTGTGTCTGTATTTGTATCCTCTGAATAAACACTGCTATCATCGATATAATCAAGGCTATCATCACTATTGTCATAGCTGTCATCATAGCTATCATCAACACTATCATCAACACTATCATCAACACTATCATCAACACTATCATCAGCAGTAGCTGTTTCTTCCTCTGTAGCTGATTCTGTTACAATTGGCAATGTTGGTATTTCGGTTGGAGTTTCGGTAGTTTCTTCAACAATCAGATTATTTGGTCTGAAGGATGATTGATTAGCCTTACCGTCTGTTCTGCCTTCTACAAGGTTAGAGCAGTTTAATCTGCCCTTATCAGCCTCTGACAGCTTTGTATAAATAATTGTCATTGCTGTACGTATTTTATAATCAATATCCTCTGGCATACCAATTACTATTGTTATTCTGTCTTCATAATTAAGCTCTATATTAGACATATCAGACAGGTTAATCTCTTTGATACCTGTTACAGCGTTGGCTGTCATAGACTCTGCAACCTCATTTAAAACAGTGATGACCTTACTGTTTTCTACGTCAACGGTTTCTCCTACCTTAGGTCTTTTTAGCTTACAGCCCTTTATTGTAGGAATATTCTGGTCTCTTTCGATTACTTCCTCAAGTAATTTGCTGTTTTTACTAATTATGTAGTAGCGTGTGCCGTCCTGTATATAATACTCAGGGGTTGCCTCGGTAACATTGATTCTGAGTGTATTAGGTATGCTTAAACGAATCTCTGCTTCTTCTATGTATGGGTACTTCGCTTCTATTTTATCGCAGGCTAGGGTACGGTTTGTAAGGAAAATATTCTTACCATAATCGAGTGTGCTTGCTGAGATAATAGCCTGTTGGTCATATCTTGTTACACCCTCAACTATAATATTTTCACATCTGAAAAGAACAGTAAGCGAAAGCACCAAGCCGATTACAAAAACACCTAACGCCATACCAATAGCTAAAAGTACATTTTTGAACTTTCTCTGCTTTTTACTTAATGGTTTTTTCTTGCTGTTAAGCTCGTCCATTAAGCGTTTGTTATTTCTTGTGGTCTTAATATTTTCTGTGATTATATCCAGCTCTTGCTCGTCTGCGTAGTCGTTTTCGTCTGAGCCAGCACTTATCAGCACTCGTTTAGATACCCTACCTACACCAGATTTAAAGGTACCAAGCTTTGAAGCGTTTGTAGGTGACTTTCTTTTTACTCGTGGTCTGTCGTAAGGTAAGCCTGAGCTAACAGTAGTATTTTTATTGAATTCATCATTTGTATCCCATGGCTTATAGTCCTTATTTTCGAAGAAATCGTCAGCACGATTTGTTCTCGTGTTAATATTTCCACTTACTGAGCTTTTAGAGAAAAATGGGGTGCTCTGATAATCAAACTCGTGTTCATTCACCCTTGTTTCTTTTGGTCTGCGTGCTTGAATATCTGACTCTGCTCTTGGTTTTCTCTGTCTTACAGCTTCTCTTTCGGAATAACGCTCAGGTCTTTCTCTGTCACGTCTTGTTCTTTCTCTGCTATAGTCAGAGCCTTTTTTTGCTCTTTCTCTTGATGTTGCGTTATTGTAACGCCTGTTTGTATTTCTGCGTTGCGTGGCACTGCCAGAGCCTCTCTGTCTTGCAGTGTCACGCTTGTTATCGTTTTGTTCCATTTATACATCCCTCACTACTGCAATATTGCCTGACAAGCAATCTGCAATGAATATAATCTATATCACTCTAATGCGATTATTATTTCTTTATCAACAATAATGGCTACACGCTATATTTTCTTAATGCTTGCACCCACCATACTAAGGCATACCTCTAATTCCTCGTAGCCTCTCTCTATATGCTTTACTCCCTTTATGCTTGTTGTACCCTCTGCTCCTAATGCAGCTACCACAAGTGCAGCTCCTCCTCTTAAATCCTGAGCCTCTACAGTAGCACCAAAGAGCCTTTCGCTACCCTCAACAACTGCCACCTTATCGTGAACATATATTCCTGCACCCATTCTGCACAGCTCGCTTACGTGCTTATATCTGCTTTCAAAAACATTCTCTACAAATACAGATGTTCCCTGTGCAAAGCAACACATAGCCATAACAGGTGCCTGTGCATCGGTTGGAAAGCCAGGATAAGGCATTGTGCGTATTAATCTTACCTTTTTAAGTGTATCGGGCGACGATATATATATACCCTCTGGCACATAGTCAATCAAACAGCCACACTGCTCAAAAGCAAAATTGACACTGCTTGAATGAGATGGCAAAGCACCCTTTAAAAACAATTTGCCTCCACTTACAGCTAAGCAAGCCATATATGTAGATGTAACTATTCTGTCGGGTATAATTATATGCTGTGTACAGCCTAATGCCTTTACACCGTCTATGTAAATTGTACCTTCTCCTGCACCTGTGATTTTTGCACCACAGCTATTCAGAAAATCGGCTAAATCGCAAATTTCTGGCTCTCGTGCTGCATTGGTGATTGTTGTAGTACCCTTTGCACATACAGCTGCCAGCATAATATCCTCTGTTGCTCCTACACTTGGAAACGACAGTGTTATATCTGCACCGTGCAAGCCATTCTCGGTTTTACAATTCAGCAAGCCATGCTGTTCCTTTTTCATCATACCCATTTGTGCAAGTGATGACAAATGCAAATCTATTGGTCTGGGACCTAATTCACAGCCACCTGGTAACGACAGCTCTGCCTGACCAGCTCTGCCAAGAATTGCACCTAAAAACAGTATAGAAGAACGCATTTTACGCATAAGCTCGGCAGGCACATTGTACCTATACAAGCCACGGCTATCTACTGTTATTGTATTACCATCACGATAAACAGTACAGCCTAAATAACGTAATATTCTCACAGAGGTATCAACATCTGTGAGCCTTGGACAATTGTGCAATACAACCTCACCTTTACAGAGAATAGTTGCTGCTAATATTGGCAAGGCACTATTTTTTGCACCCTGTATATCAATACAGCCACTTAGCCTTTTACAACCATCAATAACATACTCTGCCAAGCTCTACACCCTCTTTGCAAAAATAAATAAACCTATCATTTAAGCCTGTGGGTTACATACAGGATGCACAGCTTGTAGCGTACCTATTTTAACCACCAGGCTTTCTGTCACATTATATGTCAGAAAGCCTGTATTAGTGATTACGTTTTATATTGATTTAAAATTATTTAATATTTAAAACCCTTTTAACAATTGCCAGAATTCTCTCGTTGGAATCTAATATAGCAGTTTTTCTTGCATTTTCTGAATACTGCTGTAGCTTTACAGGGTCTTTTACCATATCGTCAACAGTATTGGTTAGCTTTTCGGCTGTTAAATCCTTTTCTTCGATAATGCTTGCTGCATTTGCGTTTACCAAAGACATTGCATTGTGGAACTGGTGATTTTCTGCAACGTTTGGAGAAGGAATTAAAACAGCTGGCTTACCCTGAGCCTGCAATTCACTTACTGTCATAGCACCTGCACGACATATTACAAGGTCGGCAGCTGCAAGGCAGTCTGGCATATCGTTGATAAATTCACGGATATCAAGATTACTGCACTTATCAATATCACAGCCCTTTTCCTTAACAAGGTCTGGGAACCACTTGCCAAACTTACCATAGGCATGAATAATCTGGTACTTACCGTCATTTCCACTGCGTGCTATATAATCTGCAACAGCCTCGTTTATTCTTCTTGCACCCAGACTACCACCAAATGACAGAATAACTGGTCTTTCATCCAGCTTAAGCTTAGCTCTAGCCTTAGCCTTGTCAGCAGTGATAATTTCTTTTCTTACAGGATTACCTGTAACCTCAAAGCTATAATCACCACCCATATGCTTTTTAGCGTCTGGATTTGCAAGCATTACAACCTTTGCATTTTTAGCAAGCATTTTATTTGTAACACCAGGAAATGCGTTTTGCTCGTGAATAAGTGTAGGTATTCCCATTTTAGAAGCTGTACGCAACACTGGGCCACTTACATATCCACCTGTGCCAATGCAGATGTCTGGTTTGAAATCCTTAATAATTTTCTTTGCCTCTATACTGGAGGTAACAGCACGCTTTGCAGTAGCTATATTATGTGCAATAGCCTTTGGAGAAAAGCTTCTTTTAAATCCACTTATTTTAATGCTTTTAAAATTATAGCCAGCCTGTGGAACAAGTCTTTCTTCCATTGCGTCTTTTGCACCAACATAAAGAATTTCTGCACCCTCTATGTTATCCTTTATTGTACCTGCAATAGCAAGAGCAGGGTTTATATGTCCTGCTGTGCCACCACCTGCTAAAATTACTTTCATTTCAAACCCCTCACTTTGAAAATCATATTTATGTTTTATTTATATTAGAGCTTCTTGAAATTGACAGCACTACACCCATTTGTGCAAGTAGCATTACAAGAGAAGTACCACCATAGCTGAAAAATGGCAGGCTAATACCTGTATTAGGTAGTGTGTCTGTTATAACAAGAATATTAAGAACAACCTGTAAACCAATCTGAGAAACTAAGCCTACACCAAGGAACATACCAAATCTATCCTTGGCTCTTAGAGAAATCATTATACCTCGCCATACAAACAAGCCAAAGAAAGCAAGTATGATTATACCACCTATAAGTCCAAGCTCCTCTACAACTACTGCAAACACAAAGTCGTTCTGTGGTTCAGGCAGATATAGATATTTTTCTCTTGATTGACCCAAGCCTAAGCCTGTAAGACCACCCGAGCCAATTGCATATAGTGAATTCATTGTCTGCCAGACTGTGTTTTGCATATCAACTGATAAATCTTCCTTCAGTGCCATACCCCAACCGTCAAGTCTCTCCATAGCATATTGTAGCGAATCGGTAACATACATAATGCTAAACACTGCAACTACCAAAGCTATACCAACAACAAACCACCTTACCTTTACTCCTGAAATCCACATCATAACTGCAAACAATAAGGCTACAATTACGATACAAGAGAAATGTGGCTCAAGTGCAAGCAACAAAAATGCAGGTATACCTACAACAAGTGCAGGTAAAACACCATATTTTAGAGTATCCATTTTTTCATAATAAACAGACGCCCAGTGTGCATAGAAAAGAATAACTGCAAATTTTAAAATCTCAGACGGCTGAATTGAGAAAAGTCCCAGTCCAATCCACCTGTGTACACCATTTACAGCAGGTAAAAATAAAACGATAACAAGCATCAGGTATGCTATACCCAATACTATTATTGCCAGTCGGTGCAATATATGATAATCAACAAACGAAATCAATATCATAGCTACAATGCCACCAAATGCAAATATAGACTGTCGTATTAAGAAATAGTAGCTACTGTCGGTTGTATAATAGGCAAATGCGTATGAGGCTGAAAACATCATTACAATTCCTATTACTAAAAGTGAAAGCACCAAAAAGAAGAATGGCATATCCATACCACCACGAACAGAAAAAAGCTTAAAGGGTCTTTTTTTGCGTGAGGCTCTCTCCTCGTTTGCTACTTCAGCTTCTTCTTTTTTTACAGAGGCTTTTCTTTCTTTTTCTTCTAAATATCTACGGTGATTTTTAATTTTTTGATTAGATACGTATCGTAGGCTATCCATTACTTCACCACCATAAAAACTAATTAGTTAACATTCCATATGTAAAGAATACTGAGAAAAATGATAGAATACCAAAGATTGCTGTAATTATACTGAACACAAGAACTATCTTTACCTCTGACCAGCCAGACATTTCAAAGTGGTGGTGAATAGGGCTCATTTTAAATAGTCTTTTGCCATGTGTAAGCTTAAAGTAGCCTACCTGTAGAATTACAGAGAACATCTCTACTATATAGATAATTCCGATAGGAATAAGTAAAACAGGCATATTCATAGCGTATGCTATTGCACATAAAAATCCACCCAGGAATAATGAGCCTGTATCTCCCATAAATACCTTTGCTGGGTAGAAATTCCAGATTAAAAAGCCAAGGCAAGCACCTGCAAGTGCTGATGACATAACAGAAGCACCTGTATCTAGCACAAAGCCAGCAATAACCATAAGTACAAGTGACGCAAAGAATGTTACAGAGCCATCAAGACCGTCAAGACCATCTGTAAGATTTGTAGCATTTACAAAGCCTACTATAAATACAACAGAAACTACCCAATAGAATATTCCTAAATCTACTGGACCGATAAAAGGAATAAATGTAACTGAGCCACAGCCACCCAGATATAATGTAAGCACATAAGCAATTGCAACTAAAAACTGCAATACAAGCTTCTGCTTTTCTGTAAGTCCCTGATTATGCTTTTTTACAACCTTGATGTAATCATCTACAAATCCGATTACACCAAAAAGCAGAGCCATTACAATACCAGAATAAAATTTAAGATGATCTATAAAATCTCTTGAGCCTGGATTTAGTATGCATAAAACTACATAACCAATTATAGAAACGCACACAGCACCAACTATAAACATAATACCACCCATTGTAGGTGTACCAGATTTTTTCTGGTGCCACTGTGGACCCTCATCTCTGATTGGCTGACCAAATTTAATCTTGTGAAGTACAGGTATTAAAAACTTACCTATAACAGAAGATATTACAAATGAAGCAACAGCCACAATCATAATTATTGAATTTTCCATTTTTTTACCTCCGTATTATTAAAATCTTTATTATACAAGTACGGCTATGCACCTGAAACAGATGCATAGTCATACAAACAGCCTATATTACATTACTCCACTACCATAATTACTGTCTTGCTGGAAGTTAACAGAAATTACTGTACCAGATTTAACCTTAGAGCCAGGAGCAATATCCTGTGAATAGGATATACCCTCTCCGTCGGCATTGGAGCCTACTATACTTATATTCAGGTTATAGTACGAAGCTGTAGTGTTAGCATCGGATACAGACATACCTGTTAAATCTGGAACCTCAACAACGTCCTCTGCAAGACTTTCTTCATCTGTATAAAGAACAACTGTACCACCCTGTGGTAGTCTTGACTCTGCAGTAGGCACCTGTGAAACTACTGTTTCACCCTCGCCATAAACAACAGCTGTAAAGCCACCCTGCTGAACCTGTGCTTCTGCCTCTGAAACAGACATACCTACATAGTTAGAAGCTGTAGTATCCATTCTGGAAACCTCATCCTCTGTGTACTTTGTTTCTACATTCAGGTAAGGTAGAACCTCGCTCATAATATTTGCAAATACAGGAGCTGCTACCGAGCTACCGTAGTAGCTTGCACCTGTTGGAGTATCGAAGTAAACCAGCAAACAAACCTTAGGGTCATCAGCTGGTGCAAAGCCACAGTAAGAGGCTATGTACTGCTGGCTTCCGTCTGCATTATATACCTTTTTCTCTGATGTACCTGTTTTACCTGCTACCTTGTAGCCTGTAACATATCCGTTTTTACCAGAGCCTGTTGCAGCGTTTTCCTCCATTGCGTCAATAACCTTCTTTGCAACCTCCTCAGACACAACCTGTCGCTTTTCAACAGGAGATCTGCTCTCAACAACATTTCCGTCTGAGTCTGTAATCTCTCTTACTACATAAGGCTGCATAAGCTTACCACCATTTCCTATTGCAGAAACAGCTGTAACCATCTGAATAGGTGTAATAGCAAAGTTCTGACCAAATGACGCTACTGCTAAATCCATTGGTGCCATTTCTCCTGTGCCGTCACCAAAGAAAATATCAGATTGCTCACCTGGCAGGTCTATACCTGTTTTTTCTGAAAAACCAAATGCCTGATAGTACTCCCAGAATTTTTCAGCACCTACTCCATTACCAATCTGCATAAATGCAGGGTTACAGGAATTACAAAGTGCATCTGTAAAGGTTTGTGTACCGTGACCCGATGTATAGTGACAATGAATTGAGTTTGCACCCTCAAAAGGAATATACGCACCACTACAGCTGTATGAAGAGCTATCGTTAATAATTCCCTCTGACCAGCCCATACAAGATGTAATTACCTTGAATACAGAGCCTGGATAATAGGTATCTGCAACAGCCTTATTTCTCCATTGCTTTGCAAGAGCGTCGTTTGTTGCTGCGTCCTGCTCACTTGCTGGCAGGCTTGCTATTTCCTTTACAATATTCTCATCAGCAACTGTTAAAGGGTCGTTAAGGTCGTAGCCACCCTCTACAGCCATACCGAGTATAGCACCGGTTTCAACCTCCATCATAATTGCAACTGCACGGTTTACTACCTTATTTTCTTCTATACCCTGCTGAAGATACTTTTCCATTATATGCTGAATATTTTCATCAATTGTAAGCACAAGATTATTTCCGTCCTGTGCTTCAATTTTCTGCTCATATTCAAAAGGCATATCAGTACCATTTGCATTTTTAGCTGTGATAATTCTACCTGGTGTACCTGTAAGATAAGAATCATACTGGTATTCTATACCCTCAAGACCCTCACCACTTGAGCCTGTAAAGCCTAATATAGTAGAAGCAAAATCGCCATAAGGATAATAACGCTTATAATCCTCTATCATATATATAGCGTCGCCAAGGTCGAATTTATCGTCAAGCTCTTCAACAAGCTCTATAATCTTATCCTTCTCTACGGTTTCAACCTGTCTTTTTACAACCGAGTAATATGAATTACCCTTTGTTTTGTTATAAACGCTCTCCTGATCAATATCAAGAATTTCTGCAAGCCTTTGGGCAATGTATGTTCGCTGTTCGTCAGTTTCTATATATTTAGGAACAAGAACAACCTGCCATACCGTGGCACTTTGTGCAAGTATTTTTCCGTTAGTATCATATATAACGCCACGCTTGGCTGAAATTGTTGTATCGTTAAGCTGTTGAGAATAGGCTCGCTGTTGAAGCTCATCTCCTCTTATAATACTAAAATAAAAAAGTCGTGCAATAGCTAAACCAAAGCCTACTACTAACAACCCGACAAGCAAAACCTTAGAACGGGTTATAATTGTTTTATTACTTCCCACTTTCGCCATAGCTTCCTCCTATTATATAAATAAAAAATTACCCTTCACAAAAAATAAGGGCTGTAACAGTAATCAGTAAAGGATAATTGCTTTTATCTTCCTTTACTGATTACAACTACGGGAGCCTCTCTCCCAGTGTGTTACAACCGCTTTAATTATTTCCCTATATGTTTATGCCAAAGGGCATATATTAAGACCATAAATCAGCAATTGCGTTTGCCATAGTCTCAAAAATATTTGTTCCACCCGTTTCAGAAACCTCTGCCTTATCCCCCTCTGAAAGGCTTATGTACTCCTTTTGGTAAGAGTCTGCTCGGCTCATACCAAGCTCAAACTGTGCACTTTCTTCAACAACATCAGAAGAATACTTTGATTCTACCTTCATCTGTGTTTGTATGTACAGGCTTTGCTGTTCCTCTAGCTTTTTGTTAGCGTTAGCTATCTGCTGGTTAAGTTCTGTAAGCTGTGCTTGCTTTACAATTACACAGCCTAGCATTACTGCAACAACAGCACCACAAGCAACACCCTTTATAACATTTTCAATTTTGTTTCTTTTTATCTGTTCTTTTTTTACTTCTTCTTCAATTTCTTTTTTTAGCTTGATTTCTTTTTCTTTTTCTTCTTCATTTATTACCTCTGTTTCAAACAGAGATATATCATAAGACTCTTTATTATACATAAAAGCCATAAAATCACCCCGAATAATTTACATAATCACATTTCATTCCTTAGTGCTTTTTCACATTTTCTCTTCTCATATAAACTCGTACTCTATAAAAATCCTTACTCGTTAAATTCCTTACTTTAATTAAACCTCTTAGTCGGTTTAATTCTCAAATAAATTCTAAATAATACCTCAAACGTAAACCATTAACACATTAATACATAAATCCTTAAATACACATCTGTAACAAAATCACTAAATATGAATATATAAATAAGTGTTTTTATAAACACTGTACAATAGCCTTAATTTTATGGATTTTCAACAAGAAAATCGCACCTATTTTAGGCATATCATACTGAACAATTACATTCTACTACATATATTAATGTTTGTCAAAGGCTTTTTGCAAAAAGTATAATAAAAACTCACAGCTTTGTTATTGCTCTTAATCTTGCACTTCTGGCTCTTGGATTTTCGACTAATTCCTGCTCTGATGCCTCTACCGGCTTTCTGAAAACAAGCTCTGCCTTTGGCTTATTGCCACATACGCACACAGGAAAATCCTTTGGACAGGTACAGCCTACGCACCAGCCTGCCATAGTCTTTTTTACTATTCTATCCTCAAGAGAATGGAAGGTTATAATAGACATTCTACCCTGTGGCTTTAAAAGCTGAAAGCCACCGTCTAACCCCTCTTTTAATCTGTCCAGCTCTCCGTTTACAGCTATACGCAACGCCTGAAAGGTCTGACGTGCTGGGTGACCCTCTCGTCTTTTTGCTGCTGGTACAGCACCCTTGATAATTTCAGCAAGCTGTAGTGTTGTTTCTACCGGAGCTTTTTCTCTTTCTCTTATTATTGCTCTTGTTATCTGCTTTGCAAATTTTTCTTCTCCGTAATGGCTTATTATTTTTACAAGCTCTTCGTATGGCAATTCGTTTACTAAATCGTATGCAGATACACCTGCCTGACTCATACGCATATCAAGAGGTGCATCGTGATGAAATGAAAAGCCACGCTCAGGAGTATCCAGCTGTCTTGAGGATACACCTATATCAAGCATTATACCGTCAATTTCATTTATTCCTAATCCATTTACAATGCTTACAACATCAGAAAAGTTGCCCTTGCAAATTATAGAATTTTTAAAGTCCTTAAATCTTTCTGTAACGGTCTGAATAGCGTCGGGGTCTTGGTCTATTGAGATAAGCCTACCCTTGTCGGACAATCTCTTTAAAATTTCGTAGGAGTGTCCTCCACCACCTGCTGTACCATCAACATAAATTCCGTCCGGATTAATATTTAAAGAGTCTATAGTTTCGTTTAACAATACCGGTTTATGAGAAAAAGTCAATTTACAGCACCTCCGTTTACATTTACTATATATTATCTATGCTATTTTTACTTTTGAAATAGTATTAAATACCTAAAAGCTCCATAGCGTCTTTAATTCTTTCTTGAGTCTGGTTTTCAAGGTATTCATTCCATTTGTCTGTATTCCAAATTTCAACTCTATTACCTGAACCAATTACAGTTACATCCTTATCTATACCTGCGTATTTTCTTAAATGCTCTGGAATTAAAATTCTACCCTGAGCATTAGGCACAGCCTCGGTAGCACCTGCACAGAAAAATCTTGCAATGTCAGTTGCCTTTGAAATAGGCTGATTTGCAAGCTTATCCAAAAATAAGTCCCATTGCTCCTTTGAAAGCACAAAAAGACAATTATTTATTCCCATAGTTACATAGAAGCACTCGCCAAGCTCCTCACGAAACTTAGCAGGTATTATCACTCGCCCTTTGGCGTCTATATTATGCTGATAACTACCTATAAACATAACTGCCCCTCAAATTTTTTAATAACTATAAAAAATCAATTCATTCCTTAATTTTAGCGTCTTTTTGTGTACACAAGTAAGCTTTTATGACCTTTAGTGACACAAAGAGCCATAAAATGTACCCTTTATGCCCCTTTGTATAAATTATAGTCTATTACACTAAAAAAAGCAAGAATATTTTTCACTAACTACGACAATAATTCACAATATATTGTAAAAATAAAAGACTCTGCACCCAAATTTTGTGTGCAGAGTCTGTAATTAACAAATACAATTCTACTTATTGTATTATTTATTAATATAGCAGGTCGCCTTCGTCGCCTTCCTCTAGCTCCTCATCAATAGCAAGAGTTTCTTCTTTGTAATACTCGTAGTAATCTATATGTAGATAATCATTATCATCAAAGCTAGCAAACTCAAAGTCTGTATTCATAATATACCAATTGCCATTTTCTTTGATTAGATAAACATCCTTCCAGTCGAATTCATATTTACCTTTGTCGCCCTTTGCTGTTACAGTTACAGTTGCTTTCTTGATTTCTTTAATTCCTTTTACATCATAATCGTGGTAGTATTCAACACCAGTACAGAATTTATCGAATTTACCCTCAGACAAATCTGTAACGCTATCAAGCTTATAAGAAAACTTAATATTCTTACCAGCCTCGTCCTCAAGCTCCTCTATGCACTCCTCTAAATCTGGAAGAACATTATCTTCCACATCCTTTACTGCATCTTCAAAGGTTTCGCAATCCTCATAATACATAAATTCAGGATATGTTTCTGTAAGCTTTTCTGCATCTAATTTCTCTATAGCCTTTAGCTTCTGCTCGATAACTTTTTCATAGCTTGAGCCAAATAAAGCAACACGAGCAATAGCAACAACAAGTAGCAATGCAACACCTGCTACACAAAAAGCTGTAAGCTTCTTTTTGTTATTCATTTGCATAGCACCTACATTTGGCATTGTACTCTGTGGTGTCATATTGTTATCGTATGGCATTGTGTTTGATGACATATTTCCACCGAATGGCATTGAATTCTGCTGTGACATATAGTCGTTATTTGGCATTCCACCATAGTTTGGCATTTCGTTTGCCTGTGGCATTCCACCATAGTTTGGCATTGCTGTTGGCTGTGGAATTTGATTTTGATTATTTACATTATCAAAAGGATTTCCACAGTTTGGGCATACAATTGCATTGTCGTCTCCCTGTGAACCACAGCTTGTACAAAATTTAGACATTTAAATTTCCCCCTTAATATATCGCTTTTGTAGCGTTAGCAGTTTACAGCACTACACAAAAATCAACCATATTCTGTAAACATAGTCCTATTATCTCTTATTTCTATTAGTTTGTAAAGCAATTTTTAAAATTATATTATGAGTAGCAAAAATCATATAAGCTTTTTAAAAAAACTATTTAGATTTAACAGTATGCTTTATTTAAAATAGAAAGATAATTCATATTTGAATTATAAATCAACATAAAAAACAGAGTTGTTAGTATTTTAAACCAACAACTCTGTTATTAATATACTTTTAAATTATTTTGTAGATCTCTTTCTGAAAATAGCCATTGTAGCTGTACCTAATCCTACTACTAATACAGCTGATAATATTATAGCAATATTTCTGCTATCGCTTGTTTTTACACTCCCATTGCTCTGTGTTGCAGTAGAAACCTGTGTTGGAGTATGTGTAGCTGTTTGTGTAGATGCCTGTGTAGCTGTCTGTGTTGTTGCATTTGTTGCATCTGTTGCATCTGTTGCAGTCTGTGTAGGTGCATCTGTTGGCTCCTGATAATCACTCTCGTAATCATCGTATATACCTGCCTCTGTTCTGATTCGCTTTACATCATCAGCTGTTACAACAAATGAACCAGCAGGTGCAATATAATAATAGCCTGTATAAGTATTTTTAACAACATATTTTCCGTCTACATACTCAGTTTGTAGTGGTGGATATACTCTATCAATAAACTCTGTTAGCTTTACTGCTAATTCTTCATCTGAAGGATCTGGTATAGTATATAATGAAAATCCATAAGCTTCAGATAAATCAGAATCTTCACTTGACATTGGTGCAGAATAGCTAAAGCATCTTACCTCATAGCCCTCGTATTCACTTGGTAATGTAATAGTCATCTCACCATCAGTATATGCGTAATCAAAATTTCTTTCAAGAAAAACACCAAAGCCATCAAATTTCTGAGACATATCAACATAATTACTTATATATTTGTCATCTCCATAGGTGTTCAATAATTCATTATACATATCCTTAGTGTCAAAAGAAACCAATCTGCTACCTGTTTCAATTGAACCAGATACACTTATACCTGTATCTTCATCAACTAAGGTTTGTTGCTCGAGCTTACTGAAGCCTTCCTCAAAAGGGAAATCACAGATATAGTATTCACCCCAGTCTGCCATCTCTATCTTATAGTAACCATCTACATACTCTGCATCTACTGAAATAATCTCTTCTCCACGCTCAACACCAGTATCAGCAACTATATAGCAACCCTCTTTTTCATAAGGCAGATAAAGTGTAATTGGATACTTTCTACAATCAAGGAACTCAAAGTCCTCGTCGTATATAGTGATGTCGAATCTTTCTTCATACTCACCCAATAAGTCTTCCGTACCTAAGCCACTTTGAACCTCTACATTATCACCTGATAAAGCGATTGCCTTACTCTCTACCTTAACACCTGTTTCCTGATTTACGTATGTGCTTACTGTACCTTTTTCTAAATCAACAGCAGTTGCTTCAACAGCTGTTATACTTGTTACCATCATAGTAGCCATAATAATTGGCAACGCTCTTTTTATTAATTTCTTCATAATTGAAATTACCTCCTGATATTACTAAATCCTTTCAATTTTTACAGCCTATAAATTATTTTGTTTGCAATAAGCTGTTTTTAAAAATTAAGTAAAGTGTATTTAATTAAGCTGGATATAATTTCCACCTCAATTAAGGTAAGGCACATTATACTTCTCAAAATATATTTTGTCAACAGAATTCATAAATTGTTAAAAAAATAGAAACATATTAGATTTAATTTAGCGTTGCTTATTTTAATGAAACAGAGGCTGATACAAGCATAAGCCTATACCAGCCTCTGATTACAGAATCAAATTAATTATATTTATTACATACTCTCAGGAGCAGTAATCTTTAGCATTGTAAGAACATTCTTGATAACAGTTTTAACTGCTATACATAGGTTAAGTCTTGCCTGTGTAAGGCTTTCGTTGTCGCCCTTTACTCTGCATGAATTATAAAACTTGTGGAATAGTGCTGCAAGCTGTAATACATAGCGTGTAACCTTTGTTGCGTCGTAGTCGCTTGCTGCTGAAATAATTTCGTTTGTATAGTTTGCAATGTGTGTGATTAGCTCCTTCTCTTCAATGGTATTAAGTAGAGCAAGCTCGTCGTAGCTACATTCTCTTGCTGTAATACCGTCATTTTCAAGAGCCTTGATAATACTGCAAATTCTTGCGTGAGCATACTGTACATAATATACAGGGTTCTGAGAATCCTGCTTGATAGCAAGGTCTATATCGAAGTCCATCTGAGTATTTGCTTCTCTTGTGTTGAACAGGAATCTTGCTGCGTCAACTGAAACCTCTTCGATAAGTGTACTTAGTGTAATCGCCTTACCTGAACGCTTTGAAAGCTTGTAAACCTCACCGTCTTTCATCAGACGAACCATCTGCATAATGATGATGTCAAGATTATCAGGGTTTACACCTAGTGCAGCCATTGAAGCCTTGATTCTTGGAATATAACCGTGGTGGTCAGCACCTAGAATATCAATAGCTGTGTCATAGCCACGAGTAACAAGCTTGTTGTAGTGGTATGCAATATCTGGTACAAGATATGTTGGAACACCGTTTGCACGTAGTAGTACTCTGTCCTTATCGTCACCAAAGTCGGTTGTTTTAAACCACAAAGCACCCTCCTGCTCGTAGGTATGACCAGACTCCTTTAGCTTTTCGATAATATCAGCTACAGCACCACCATTGTGTAGTGAGCTTTCTAAGAACCAGTTATCGTATTCAATTCTATATTTTGCAAGGTCCTTTTTAAGGTTTGCAATATTAATTGGCAATGCAAAATCACAAAGAGCCTGCTTACGCTCCTCAGAAGAAACATTAAGATACTTATCACCATATTTTTCATTGAATGCGTTTGCGTGTGCTGTAATGTCTGCACCCTGATAAGCGTCCTCTGGCATTTCTACTGTGTTATCATAAATCTGTAAATAACGAACCTCTAAAGAGGTTTTAAACTTCTCAATCTGGTTACCAGCGTCATTTACATAGAATTCTCTTTGAACATCATAGCCAGCTGTTTGTAGTACACTAGCAAGACAGTCACCCAATGCACCACCACGAGCATTACCAATATGCATAGGGCCTGTTGGGTTTGCTGATACAAATTCAACAAGAATTCTCTTACCCTTACCAAAATCACTTTTACCGTAATCGTCCTTTTCCTCTATAACAGCCTTTACAACATCTGAATAGTAATTACTGTTAAGGAAAAAGTTGATAAAGCCTGGGCCTGCAATCTCGAAACGCTCTATATATGTATTTTCAAGTGAAAGATTATCGGTAATAGCCTGTGCTATATTTCTTGGTGAGGTTTTGAACGCTCTTGCACATACCATAGCAGCATTTGTAGCTAAATCTCCGTTTTTCTTGTCAGCTGGAATTTCAATTATAAAATCAGGTGTTTCTGCGTTTATAAGAGCTCCTGTTTCTTTAGCCTTTTCGATTGCATTATTTATAGCAATCTTTAAAGTATCTATTGATTGTTTTATTATGTTCGCCATTTTATTGTACGCCCTTTCAAAAATTAATTTTTACTTATAGTTATTTCAAATGTATTTTCGCTTACTACGCTTGAGTCAAAATCCAGTGTATATGCAACGCTTAGCTTGCCACCCTTTTCGTTTAAGTCAATATCCATTTTATGGGTAAAAACGCCTATAATCATTTCTCCTGCTGGTGTTGCATAATGGCATTGATGACGTTTACCACATTCAAGCAAAAGCTGAGAGCCATAATGCCCATCTCTTGTTATGGTTATCTGATTATCAGAAACCTTTATTGTAGTGTTTTGCATAATTCTAGGCTCGTCTCTGTCATACTCTGTATATTTTATAAACTTGTTACCAGTTGGTGCAATAGTATATTTACCCATTGTGGTAACATCTATAGTATCCTTATCATCATCAAGCTGTTGAGTACCGATAATTTCAATTATATAGTTATTTGTATCCATATTCCACCTGATTATATATGTATTTAAAATTGTGCAATATTTATTTGATGTACATCTTTATTGAAGCTGTCACCAAGAAATAGATTTGCCATTTTACTAAAGCCCTCTATATGGTCGCTTACATAAAATTCACAATAACCCTTTTCTGTTTGTGGGTTGCATAATCTGTTTTCTTTTATTAGCTTTGCAGCATATCGTGCAGTTTCTTTACCTGAATCTATAAGTGCTACATCGTTACCAACAACATCAGCTATTACATCCTTCAGAAGTGGATAATGAGTACAGCCTAAGATAAGTGTGTCAACGCCCTCTGCTATAAGTGGAGCAAGGTAACGCTCAACCACTGTTTTTACAACGATGTCGTTTCTGTCTATAAAGCCATTTTCAACAAGTGGAACAAACAGAGGACAATCCTGCTGATATACAGTTAGCTTACTGTTAAATTCCTGTACAGCCTTTTTATATGAACAGCTGTTTATCGTTGCTGTTGTACCAATTACACCTATTTTTCCGTTTTTGGTTGCTGAGGCAGCTGCATATGCTGTTGGTCTTACTACTCCTGTGTATGGAAGATGAAACTCATCTCCAAGATTACCAGCCACTGAGCTAACTGTGCCACAGGCAGCTATTAATATTTTTATATCCTTAGATTGTAAAAATCTTGCGTCCTGTATAGCATATCTTGTTATAGTTTCTTTACTTCTGTTACCGTAAGGTACTCTGCCTGTATCACCAAAATATACTATATTCTCATTCGGCATAAAGCTCATAAGCTCTTTAACTGCAGTAAGTCCACCCAAGCCAGAGTCAAAAACACCTATTGCTGAACTATTCGACATATTTATCAGCCTTTCGTTTATTTATAAGTCATAAGACTTATTCTAAAATAACATTTTACCATAGTCTACAAATTGGTGCAATGTATATTTTTAAAAAATATAGTGACAAAAGGAAAAAATAACTGTATAATAGATATGTTATGATTTAAAGCAGGTTACTACCAGGTCTGTTTTAAAAAGTATGGACTATTTTTGAATAGACTCTAAATTAAAATACAAGGAATGATATTAATGAATTATAGTTTTATGAATTCTATAACCGATAAGGTTGCAGCTGTAATAGAGCCACAGGGCTACCAAAGACAGAATGTTGACAGCACTGACAGCTATGCTTCTTTATTTATTGGAGAAAGCAACGCTTATATGGTAATGTATAACCCTAAGAAAAAGCTTGCAGCATTAAAGGTTTGTGGTGTAGATAACGGAGAGCCTGACAACCAGTGGAAAAGTATGAACACATGGATATACGACCCTGCAACTGACGGCACTAAAGAGGCTAACAGCATTGGTAACGACTTTGCAGATGCATTGTCTGGCAATAAGCCTAGAATAATAAATAAGCCTAAAAAAAAGAATTCAGATGACGGCAATGCAGACCCTAAATTTTTCTGCAAAAGAATGGTTAACATCTTCCCTGAATTAAAGGAAGAAATCTGGGAAGAAGAGGACGGCTATGATCCATTCAGAGGTGTTACCTTTGTTGAAGGTAAGATTGTACCAAGAATCAATGAGCTTATGAAAACAGGCAAAAAAGCAGAGCTTGAAAAGCTTGCTTCATTGCTGAGCACACAGTACACTAACGGTGATTTAGACACTCGTTCCATTATAACAATAGTTGTTCTTAATGGAATTAAGCCAGAGAACGATAGCAAAATCGAAGAATATCTATCTGACGAATTAAAAACAGCTTGGAAATTCGCAAAGTGTTACAGAACTAAAAAGGTTAAGCCAGAAAAGGTTAAAAAGATGCCTGTTTTTGATGGCGAAAAGCTAAGCAGATAATTAAGTATAAAAAAAGAGTCACATTGCGTGGCTCTTTTGTTTTTTATATTTACTTAAAGGTAGTTATATAAGTTTATTATAATTTACACACAGGTAGCTTTGTTATAATATTCTCTTGCTAATTTGCGTTGATTACCAAAGGCATTCCAATATAATGCCCTATTATCTATTGCTATTTCCAGTTCAATTTCTTCACGCACAGCCTTGTCCTCGCTTTTGGCTCTTTCTTCTGTAATCAAATATACTACTATTGACTCTGTGCTTTCTGCTATATCTCTATATTTTGCAGTTGTTCTGTTCTTGTCACATTTCAGAACATCAAATTTTTTATTAAAATCAAATAATCTTCTTGCTGTATAGAGTTTATCTCTCTTTAATTCCTTTGATGAATAATCTAAAGTTAAATAAGATAAATCGTAATCTAATTCAGCAAAAATATCAGACGTTTGTGCAACCTCTAGCAATTGATTATTATCGCCATACATTGCCCACACTCCGCATTTGCCTTTATGCGATGAAATTTTGTTGACAATAATATTATATTTTCCATCACATTTTTGTAGCTGTAATAATTCTATTTTCTTCATATAGTTCTCCCCATAGCTATCGTTTTTTAATTATTTATAATTCAGGTTATCTCTAAAGCTCTGAAAACGTTCTGAAGCTTTACCTATATTAAAATTCCTTCACAGTGGTCAATTTCGTGCTGAATAATCTGTGCAGACCAGCCTGTAAAATTTTTGATTCTAGTTTGAAATTCAGAGTTTTGCCATCTGACCTTGATAGTCTTATAGCGTTTACACTCACGGGGACCACCAAGCAGAGAAAGACAGCCCTCCTCAGTATTATATGGTTCTGATTTTTTGATAATTTCAGGGTTGAACATAGTCATATATGCACCTTCATCATCAAACACAATAATACGCTTACGCACACCAATCATATTTGCAGCCATACCAACACAGCCGTCTTTGTTTGCAACTAATGTATCAAGCAAATCCTGTGCAACCTGCAAATCCTCTTTTGTTGCAATATCTGATTTAACACTAAGAAAAATTGGATCATGAATAATTTCTTTAACCATAATATACCTCATATCTTCTTTATTTTTTAGTTAGCTTAAGTACATTTTAACATATAAAATATAAAATTACTATAAATTATCTATACTTAATCAAATACAAAAGCGTTGACTATTATTAAAAAATCAAACATCTGACCACAAAAATTGCACCTACTGGATAGCAGGTGCGATTTTGCTACAATATGAATTACTTTGCAAATTTTAGTGTGTAAAAATAGTATGGCTTATCTCATTTGTGATTGATACATTGAGCTTAATCTAAACTATTTTTATAAATTATCCATCATTTTGAATTTGATTTTTAAACCTTCTTAGCCAATATCCTGCAATAGTAGATGATAGCATTGTTGTTAAAATAAGAACTGTAAAAAACTCTATATTGATAATGTTATATGCAAAAGCAGTAGTAGCAAGAACAATGCCAGGGCCACCTCTTGCATTCATAGTTATACCCAAGCTTAAAACTGTTTTCTTTTTTAAATTTGTAAACCACATAACACAAACAGTACCTATAAATTCTAAGCTGAATGCAATAATAAAGAACAAAGTAAATCTTATTAATGAAAAATTATGTATTACATCTAGCTGTATTCCTACAAGAGCAAAATAGATTGGCACAAATAAATTCATTGCAAAATCCTTGATTTTATCTATTTCCTTATTTTCTTCTGACAAAATTGCTTTCATCATATATCCTCCAATAAAAGCAGAATACATAATATTGATGTTTAATTTTGAGAGCAGATAGATTGTTAAAAATAAAACCAAAAAGCTTATAGGTAAAGCATTAGAAGAAATGGTGATTTTAGCTTTCCTTATAATTAATTCAAAAGCTTTAACACAAACAAGTAATCCTATTGTAATAGTAGTTGTTGTTAATAGCTTGAAGATATTAAGCTCGCCTGTTTCTATTAAGCTGATAGATAGATTTAACAAAATCCACAGGCACAAATCCTGCAATGTAGACACAGTTAAAACCATATTTGAAAATTTGGTATTCATCATACCAATATCAAAAAATATTTTAGAAATAACTGGTATAGAGGTTATTGCTGTTGATATTGCAAAAACCAAGCCAAAGGAAATTGAATTATTTGCTGTTCCGATAAAATATTGTTCAAATAGTTTTATAAATATAAGGCTCAATGACATTGGAATGATTGTTGCTCCAAAGAAAAGTAAAAAATAATTTTTAGCGTTTTTCTTAGTTATACTAATAGATGTATTATAGCCAGATGAAAACATTAAGGAAACTAAGCCCAGCTGATAGAAAATATTAAGAACCTTTCCCTCGCTCTCGTAAGCACTAAAAACAGAGCTAAAGAAATCAGGGAATAAAAGCCCAATACAGCTACCTCCCAGAATCATACCACCTGTAATTTCTCCGACAACCTTAGGTGCTTTTATGTATTCAAATAATTTTCCTCCGATAAAGGAAAAAAACAAAAGTAAAAAGAGTGCTAAAAAGGTCTTGCTGATTTCCATTGTTGTTAATGTATCCATATAGAACCTCCTTATTTTGATAACTTAATACTTATATAATTCCTTTTTCAAAACAACATATTCATCATAATAGATATTATAGCATAAGCTATCACAATCCGACAATACGGTAGGAAATTTTTGACAACAAAATACGAGCATACAAAAATATTTCTGTTTAGGTTAAAGATAAATTTTATTTATTTTCTTTATTGACAAATAATAGGTAATATGTTACCATAATAACGTAATATATTACCTATCGGAGGCTAAGATGAATTTTAATGAAGTAACCAATAATGAAAATGTTGATTTTACAGGAATTGAGCTATCATATTTTCTGCTTGGATTATTAAGTGCATTTGAAAACAGATTTCAGGCGTTAGCAGATAGTACAATTAAAGAGGTTAGCTGGAAGCAGTTTTTCGCTATTATCTGTATCAATCTCTGTAAGGAATCACCTACTGTAAAGGAGCTTGCAGAAATAATGGGTAGCTCTCATCAGAATGTAAAGCAGATTTTATTAAAGCTGGAAAAAAAGGGCTTTGTAAGTATTACAGCAGATGAAAAGGATAAGCGAAAGCAACGTATTGAGATAACTGAATATTGCAGAGAGTTCTGTGAAAAAAACGAGGGAAAAACTACAAGCTTTATGGAAGCTTTGTTTTCAGGCATTTCACCAGAACAATTACAGGTGACAATACAAACTATTATGCAGATGGAAAATAATTTAAAGGGGATTCGTGATTATGAGTAAGGGTATTATTTTATATCAATCAAAATATGGAGCAACTAAAAGGTATGCTGATTGGTTAGTGGAAGAAACAGGGTTTGATTGTATTGAAACAAAAAATGCTAAGGTTGCAAATTTGCAAAGCTATGATGTAATTATTCTTGGTGGAGGTGTTTATGCGTCTGGCATTGCAGGACTACAATTTCTAAAGAAAAATATAGGTCAGTTAGCTGATAAGAAGATAGCTGTATTTGCAGTAGGTGCCTCTCCTTATGATGAGGAAGCAATAGCTCAGATAATAGATATGCATTTTAAAGATACACTTAGTAATATTCCTTTGTTTTATTGTCGTGGTGCTTGGGACGAAGATAGAATGAAGTTTTTCGACAAAACACTTTGCACAATGCTAAAAAAGGCAGTTTCAAAAATAAATCCAGATGAATATGAGCCTTGGCAAAAAGCATTAATGTGTGCAGTAGGAAAGAAATGCGATTGGACAGATAAAAGCTATCTGGAAGGCTTGATAAAATATATCAAAGAAAGTAAGAGTGTACAATGATAGCAAAGAAAACTATTTTTTTGAAATGTCTTTTGACTGGTTTTATATATGCTTTACTTACCTGTATTGTACAGGTGCCTATCGGCAGTGCGTTGTGTTCAATATTTGATATTCCAAAAGACCCTATGGTAACCCCTGATATGGTACCACCACTATTATTTTCACTTTTTATAGTGGGAGTAGTAATGGCATTCTTTTATTACCTGTATGGGTATTTGTTTGCAGATACATCTAAATGGAAACAGGGTATGAAATTTGGTATGTTTGTTTTCTTCTCCAATTATGCTCCACAGGTGTTTTTTCTTGACGCAACCAAGGGAATAAAGGCATTAATCACAGGTGGCTTTCCTGTAATTCAAATAGAATTATTCGATTTCATAATTCTTATAGGTACGGTTTTGTTAATGGTAAGCTATATGCCTTATCGAGTTAATGAAGAAAAATCCGATAACAGAGTAAGCTGGTGGAAATGCTTAGTTTATGGTGGTATATATGCATTATCTATTTTCTTGTTTTATGAAATTATTTTGCCACTTTTCGGATTTGAAAATATAGCTTCTGGACTAAATGTATCAAACGATAATCTTGCATTCTTTTATAGTGTAATGCTGAGTGGATTCGTTTTAACAGGTGCTCTTGTTTCGTATTATACACATAAGATAGCAGATGTTAGCAAGCAAGGTCGCTTTTTTATAGCCTATGGAGCTTTTATATGGTGTACCTTTGCTTTAACAATGATACCCTTAGGCTTTGGCATATTTACAACAATTTTATTTATCATAATAAGTATGATTGCATTTACTGCTACAAGAGCTGTATATAGTATGTTGAAATAAACAAAGCTTGATTTTATAGCACAAGAATTTTTCAATATGTAAGAATAGACCTGTTCGATAACTGGAAAAATGTCGTATGGACGAAAGATTTTTTCGTTAGACAACGACAATTTTTTGCAGGAATACTGTATGTATTTCAAGAAAAATTGGCTAAGTATGACGGAAAAAGAACCGTTCAGACGGCGTTTTGGAGATTATCGAACAGGTCTAATGTATATAAATCATCAGAATTAATTTAACACTTATAAAAGGCTCAGAAAAAGTAACACAGCAATTACTTTTTCTGAGCTTCTTTAAAGTAGAAACAGTATAACCTATAAACGTGTAGTCAGCGTCATTTTAATGTTAAAAACGGACAGAGTAAAAAGCCTTACTCTGTCCGTTGGTTATACAACAATATATAGCTGTATAGTAATCAGTCAATTTCAACCATTACCTTTGTGTTGCTTCTGATAGCTGTAGATCTTGCAATAGTACGGATAGCCTTTGCTATTCTGCCCTGCTTGCCTATAATTCTACCCATATCGTCCTCTGCAACGTGTAGGTGATATACAACAACGCCCTCTTCGTTAGGCTCGTCAGTATCAACCTTAACGCACTCTGGATTATCAACTAATCCCTGTGCAATAGTAACTAATAGCTCTTCCATTACTAAACTCCTTTAAACTATGTTAAGGATTATTAGCCTAGGATATTGTGCTTGCTGAATAGTGACTTAACTGTATCTGTCATCTGAGCACCGTTAGCAATCCACTTCTTAGCCTTCTCAGAATCAACCTTTACCTCTTCTGGGTTAACCATTGGGTTGTAGTAGCCGATCTCCTCGATGAAACGGCCATCTCTTGGATATCTTGAGTCAGCAACAACTACACGGTAGAAAGGAGCCTTCTTAGCACCCATTCTTCTTAGTCTAATCTTTACCATAATTTTTTACCTCCGAAAAATAATAACATTTATATCTTCACCAATTACTTGGATGAATACTTAATTACATTTTGCCAAATGGGTTACCACCCATTGGTGGCATCATTGGACCACCTAAGCCTGGTAGATTTTTAAAACGGCGTTTTTTGCCCTTTTTACCTCCAAGGTGCTTCATAACCTTTTGCATTTGCTCATACTGCTTCAGAAGCTTGTTTACATCCTCAACCTTCATACCACAGCCCTTTGCAATTCTTCTCTTACGAGAAGGGTTTATAATAGATGGCTTCGCTCTTTCCTGTGGAGTCATTGAAAGAATCATAGCAGCATTTCTGTCTAAAATTCTATCATCTATATCCATTTCATCAAGCTTACCTGTATCTACACCAGGCACCTTAGAAAGAATACCCTTAATTGGTCCCATTCTTCTTATCTGCTCAAACTGGTCTAGCAGGTCATTTAAGTCAAACTGGTTTTTAGCAAGCTTCTTAGCTGTTTCTTCTGCTTTTTTAGCATCCAGCTTTGCTTCTGCATCCTCAATAAGAGTAAGCATATCACCCATACCAAGAATTCTGCCTGCCATTCTGTCTGGGTGGAAAACCTCAAGGTCGTCCATTTTTTCACCATGACCAGCATAGCGTATTGGCTTACCTGTTACAGACCTTACAGAAAGTGCTGCACCACCACGGGTATCACCATCTAGCTTTGTAAGAATAACACCTGTTATATCAAGTAAATCATTAAATGATTTTGCAACATTTACAGCATCCTGACCTGTCATAGAGTCTACTACAAGGAAAATCTCCTGTGGGTTAAGCTCTGCCTTTATGTTTGCCAGCTCGCCCATTAGCTCTTCATCTATATGAAGTCTACCGGCTGTATCAAGAATAACTACATCATAGCCATAATCCTTTGCGTACTTGATAGCTGAAGTTGCAATTTTTACAGGGTTTTCTTTACCCATTTCAAATACAGGCACATCTACACCCTTAGCAACAATTTTAAGCTGTTCAATAGCAGCTGGTCTGTAAACGTCACACGCTACTGCAAGTGGTCTGTGACCCTCTTTTTTAAGCATTTTTGCAAGCTTACCTGTGTGAGTGGTTTTACCTGAGCCCTGCAAACCACACATCATAATAACTGTTGGTGGCTTTGAAGCCCATTTCATTTTAACCTCTTCTCCACCCATAAGTGCAGTAAGCTCTTCGTTTACTATTTTAATAACCATCTGTGCTGGTGTAAGGCTTTCCATTACATCGGCACCAATAGCTCTTTCTGATACCTTAGCTGTAAAATCCTTGGCTACCTTGTAGTTAACATCGGCTTCAAGTAAAGCGAGTCTTACCTCTCGCATTGCTTCCTTTACATCGTTTTCTGTTAGTTTACCTTTTGAACGCAGTTTTTTAAATGCTGCACTTAGTTTTTCTGACAAACCCTCAAAAGCCAAAGAAATCACCCTTTCAATCAGAACTTTGTTTTTATATCTGCAATGCTTTTTATAACATATTCACATTCCTGTGCTATTGCTTTATTTTTGCAGACATCAGAGTTTTCATTTTCTATATTCATCACAGCTGTATTTATATGCTCTAGCTGTTCTTCTATGCTTTGCCATCTGCTTAATAAACCAAGCTTATTTTCAAGCTCCTCTAAAAAAGCCTCTGAACGCTTTATGGTGTCGTGCACACCCTGTCGGGTAATGCCTACAATTTCGGCAATCTCTCTTAAAGAGAGGTCATCGTTATAGTAGTAATCCATAATCTCAAGCTGTTTTTCTGAAAGCAGTTGACCATAAAAATCTAGCAGTAATGAAATTGTTAATTTTTTATTCAAGCTCATCACTCCCAAACCAGTGTAAAGTCATTCTCTTTACACCGTTAGCTATTATACTATATATATTTCTAGCTGTCAAGCATTTTATTTGACACTTCTTTAATAAAAATAAAATTATAGATTTTTTGTATAATATGTTATATCACCTTAAAAAATAAAGGTTGAAAAAATTAAAAATATGTGAGATAATAAACAAAAATAGGAATTAATCTCATTTTAATAAAATAACTTTTGACAGAGAGGTGTAAAATGACAGAGAGAAAAATTGTTATTAAGGGTGCTAATGAGCACAATCTTAAAAATGTAGATTTAGAAATACCACGAGATAAGCTTGTTGTTATTACGGGCTTATCTGGCTCGGGTAAATCATCTTTGGCGTTTGATACAATCTATGCAGAGGGTCAAAGAAGATATGTAGAGTCGCTTTCGTCATATGCAAGAATGTTTTTGGGACAAATGGAAAAGCCAAATGTAGAAAGCATAGAGGGCTTATCCCCTGCTATTTCAATCGACCAGAAAACAACCTCTAAAAATCCTCGCTCTACTGTTGGTACAGTAACAGAAATTTATGATTATCTAAGACTTATGTACGCACGAATAGGCGTACCCCACTGCCCTGTTTGTGGTAAGGAGATTAAACAGCAGACAATAGACCAGATTGTAGACAAGGTTATGGCACTTGAGGAAAGAACAAAAATCCAGATTATGGCACCTATAATAAGAGAAAAAAAGGGTGAGCATATTAAGGAATTTGACAAGGCTCGCAAGAGTGGCTATGCCAGAGTAAGAGTAGACGGAAATATTTATGACCTTACAGAGGAAATTAAGCTTGAGAAAAACAAAAAGCATACAATAGAAATTATTGTAGACAGACTTGTAATTAATGATAGTATTCGTGCAAGATTAGCTGACTCATTAGAGGTTGCCTCTAAGCTTGCGAATGGAATTGTAATTGTAAGTGTTGTAAATGGTGAGGATATGCTTTTCTCACAAAACTATGCTTGTCCTGAGCACGGTATAAGCATAGAGGAGCTTTCTCCTAGAATGTTTTCATTCAATAACCCTATGGGTGCTTGTCCACATTGTACTGGCTTGGGTGTATTTATGCGTGTTGACCCAGATTTGATTATAACTGACTGGGATAAATCTGTACGTCAGGGTGCTATAAAGGGCAGTGGCTGGGCTATGGAGGGTAGCTCTATTGCTACAATGTACTTTGAAGGTCTTTCAGCACACTATGGCTTTGATTTAGACGCACCACTTAAGGAGCTACCTGAGAAAATAATAGATATTCTTCTATACGGAACAAATGGCGAAAAATTCGAAGTAGTACGCAAATCTGAATACGGCAGAGGTGCATACGAAACTGACTTTGAGGGTGTTATAAATAATCTTGAGCGACGCTTCAGAGATACACAAAGCAAGTGGATAAAGGAAGAAATTCAGAATTATATGAGCGAGGTGCCTTGTAAGCACTGTAAGGGCAAACGTCTTTCTGAGGTTAGCCTTGGTGTTACTGTTGGAGATATAAACATCTCTGACCTTTGTGACAAATCTGTTGTGCAGATAATGGATTTTGTAAATTCACTTGAGCTTTCAGAAAGAGATAAGGCAATAGCAGAGCCTATTCTTAAGGAAATTAAAAATCGTCTGGGCTTTTTAATCAGCGTAGGTCTTGACTACCTTACACTTTCACGCTCATCTGGTACATTAAGTGGTGGTGAAAGTCAGCGTATTCGTCTTGCTACTCAGATAGGCTCTTTCTTAATGGGTGTTCTATATATTCTTGATGAGCCTAGTATAGGCTTGCACCAAAGAGATAACGACAAGCTGATAGGTACCCTTAAAAAGCTTAGAGATTTAGGCAATACCGTTATAGTAGTAGAGCACGACGAGGATACAATGAAATCAGCCGACCACATTATAGATGTAGGCCCTGGTGCAGGTGTGCACGGTGGCAATATAGTTTGTAGTGGTGATATTAACAAAATACTTGCTTGTAAGGAGTCTATTACAGGTCAATATTTAAGTGGAGCAAGAAAAATTGAGGTTCCTGAGGAGCGTAGAAAAGGCACAGGTAAAAAATTAATTGTTAAGGGTGCAAAGCAAAATAACCTGAAAAATATAACAGTTGAATTCCCTGTAGGTACATTTATCTGTGTTACAGGTGTGTCTGGCTCAGGTAAATCCTCACTTGTAAATGAGATTTTATACAAGCACCTTGCATCAACTCTTAATCATGCTAAATGTCAGGCTGGTAAATTCAGAGAAATTACAGGTATCGAAAACTTTGACAAGGTAATAAACATAGACCAATCACCAATCGGCAGAACACCTCGTTCAAATCCTGCTACCTATACTGGTGTGTTTACTGATATTAGAGAGCTTTTTGCCTCTACTCAGGACGCAAAAATGCGTGGCTACAGTGCCGGTAGATTTTCATTTAATGTAAAGGGTGGCAGATGTGAGGCTTGTCAGGGTGATGGTATCTTAAAAATAGAAATGCACTTTTTGCCAGATGTTTATGTTCCTTGTGAGGTTTGTAAGGGCAGACGCTACAATAGAGAAACTCTACAGGTTAAATACAAGGGTAAATCTATTTATGATGTGCTTGAAATGACAGTTGAGGAGGCTGTTGAGTTTTTTGCAAATATGCCGAAAATTTATCGTAAGCTAAAAACTCTGCTTGATGTTGGCTTAGGCTATGTAAAGCTTGGTCAGCCTGCAACCACACTTTCGGGTGGTGAGGCACAAAGAGTAAAGCTTGCTACCGAGCTTGCTAAACGCTCAACGGGTAAAACGGTTTATTTCTTAGACGAGCCAACAACAGGCTTACACATTGCAGATGTTCACAGGCTGGTACAGGTTTTGCAAAAGCTTGTAGACGCAGGAAATACAGTTATAGTTATTGAGCATAACCTTGACCTTATAAAAACCTCTGACTATATAATTGATATAGGCCCTGAGGGTGGCGACAGAGGTGGTACAGTAGTAGCCAAGGGTACACCAGAGCAGGTTGCGAAAAATCCAGCTAGCTACACAGGCAAATACCTTGCACCATTGCTTGAAAGGTAAAGAGATTTTATTTTGATATGAGCAAATTTAGGTTTGTAGAGCTAACACACAAACTACGATAGAGAAAAAACATAAAGTTTGGGTCCACCCTTTTTAAAGGGTGGTGGGGTTAAGGGGTGAAACCCCTTACAGGTTTTAAGGACGGAGTCCTTAACGCATAATTGTCTTTTTAAAATGCCGTTTTCAACGGCATTTTAGGG
>JAXJTP010000059.1:0-12649 GCA_036309525.1 Acutalibacteraceae bacterium
CCACTAATTTATAATAAAATTTTTATTATTTAATAGTACTCAAGCCGTACGGGCTCTTACTTTCTTGCAAAAGAAAGTAAGCAAAGATTGTTGGGGAGAGGTTTCGATCCCTCTCCCCAAACCCCTCACTGAACGACCACAAGGGGGTCTTATGACCCCCTTTTTGGATTATCCCCCTCCTAGTCATACCTATCTGCGTTCGGAGTTGGAATAGTTTGAGGTAGCCAGTTTGTGCTGGTTGGTTTGTGCGTAACTGTTCGATAAACCCGAATTTGTCTTTTCTATTATTTAATTAATAAATATCACTTATGATACTTACCACTACTGCTTGTTTTAAAGCTATGGTATATTTGCTAACTCTTCAATATGAAATGTTTTAAACATCTTCACACTTGTATTCATCTGTCTATATATCAGATTTTTTGTTTTCTTTCTTTTCTATATCTTCATAAGCCTCTTTAATTCCGTTTTTTACTGCCCACTTTATTATAAAATATAGAGCAATCAACACAATTATTGCTGTGCCACCACTAATACCTAAATCTTCCCAAAGTCCCATTTTATATCTCCTTAAACTTACAAATATAATTTCATTTTACTTATGATACTTACCACCACTGCTTATCTGAAAGCCACGGTATATCTGCTCGCATAGCATAACCCTTGCAAGCTGATGTGGGAAGGTCATTTTTGACATAGACAGCTTAAAGCCTGCAAGTGCCTTAACCTCGTCAGAAAGCCCCCACGAGCCACCTATGATAAAATCAATTTCGCTTACTCCATTTACAGCTGTATCGTCAAGTATATTTGCAAGCTCGGGTGAGGATACTATTTTACCCTCTATACAAAGTGGTATAACCCTTGCTCCCTTGCCTATGTGCTTTATAATTCTCTTACCCTCTTTGTCAAGGGTGTTTAAAATATGGCTGTCGCTTGGGTTGTCGGGTGTTTTTTCCTCGTCTACCTCTATTACCTTGAATTTACAAAATGCCTTTAAACGCTTTTCATACTCTGCAACAGCCTGTGTCCAGTATTTTTCCTTTAGCTTGCCTACGCATATAATATTTACATTTAACATAAAATTCTACCTCAAAAAATTATACAGCTACCGTCAGTTACCTCTTTAGCTACGTCAAGCGTGTAGTCGGTTGATTCCTTCAAGCCCTTTTGCTGTAGGCTACAGCGAGCAGACTCAAGTGCGATTTGTGGCATATTATTTTCCTGACTTAAATGTGCAAGCAGTAATCTTGTAGTGCCACTGCGTACTAAGTGAGGTAAAAACTCTGAGCAGGTTTCGTTTGATAAATGCCCTATGTTTGATAATATTCTTCTTTTAAGCATATAAGGGTAGCTACCGTTTAACAGCATATTTACATCGTGATTAGACTCTATTATAACAACATCACAGCCCTTTAAAGAAGCTTTTACCTCGTCAGACAGATAGCCTGTGTCGGTAGCAATTGCCAGCCTGCGATTGTCGGGAGTTTCTACAATATAGCCCAAGCCCTCTGCACAGTCGTGCGAAATCTGGAATGGCTTAACTATCATACCACCAGCCTCGGCACCACTGTTTATTATGTAGCTGTTGAATTTTTCAGGTGTTAAATGCCCCTGCTGATCCATCTGCTGTAATGTACCCTGTGAGGCATATACATTTATACCATATCTTGACGCAAACACCCTTACACCCTTGATGTGGTCGGTGTGCTCGTGTGTAATAAAAATACCCTCGATATTTTTAGGGTCAAGATTATTTGCCTGCAAAGCCTGTTCAAGCTGTTTTGCTGTTCTGCCTGCGTCTATAAGAATACCTTTGCCACCTGTTGTAATATAGTAGCAGTTGCCCTTGCTTCCACTAAATAAAGGGTAAACTCTAGCCATTTAATCAAATCCTTAACTAACTGAATTTTATTCAAAAACAGGCAGACTTTTACGGTCTGCCTGATACTTTTATAATATTATTTAACAGCTTACCTTTGAAATATCAGCACCTAAGGCTCTGAATTTTTCGATAACTCTGTCATAGCCACGCTCAATAAATTTTATGCTTGAAATAGTAGACTCACCCTCGGCACATAATGAAGCAATAATCAATGCAGCACCTGCACGAAGGTCGGTAGCAGTAACATCTGCTGACTGTAGTCCCTTAACTCCGTCAATAATTGCTACTCTGCCATCAACAGAAATTCTTGCACCCATTTTCTTAAGCTGGTCAACATACTGAAAACGACTTTCCCATACATCCTCACGTACAATGCTTGTACCCTGTGAAACTGCAAGCAACGCAACAATCTGAGGCTGCATATCGGTAGGGAAGCCAGGGTGTGGCTTGGTTTTAATGTTACAGCGTGTTGTACCGTTTGTAGCGTCGATATATATGCTGTCGTCGCCCTCTTCTACTATTACACCCATTTCTTCAAGCTTGGCTGTAATAGAATCAAGGTGCTTAGGTGTAACATTCTTTATAGTTGCCTTACCTCTTGTAGCAGCTACAGCAGCCATATAGGTGCCTGCCTCAATCTGGTCTGGAATAATTGAGTATGTAGCACCCTTTAATTCTGTAACACCTGTAATTTTTATAACGTCTGTACCTGCACCCTTAACCTGTGCACCCATTGTATTTAAAAAGTTTGCTAAATCTACAATATGTGGCTCACGTGCTGCGTTTTCGATTATAGTTACACCCTTTGCCTTAACAGCAGCAAGCATAACATTCATAGTAGCACCCACAGACACAACATCCATATACACAGAGGCACCTGTAAGATTTTCAGCATAAACCTCTATTGAGTCGCTTTCCTCTACAATTCTATAGGTAGCACCCATAGCAGAAAAGCCCTTAAGGTGCTGGTCGATAGGGCGTGTGCCAAAGAAGCAACCACCAGGCATAGCAACATTTGCTCTGCCCTTTTTGCTAAGCAAAGCACCAAGCAAATAATATGAGGCTCTCATATTACGGGCAAGGTTGAATAATACGTCTGTTTTATCTACCTTAGTAGCGTCTATAATATAGCTGTTTTCGTCAACCTTTTCTACGGTTGCACCCATTTGCTCTAATATATCAAACATAGCTATAACATCGCTGATGTCAGGTATATTTTCTAATCTGCATGGTTCATCTGAAAGTATAGTTGCAGGAATAATAGCTACAGCTGCGTTTTTAGCACCACAAATTGTAACCTCACCTGTTAAAGGATTACCACCGTTTATTACAAATTTATCCAAGGATTACACCCCTAAATTTCAATTTCTAAAAATAAAAACAACCTAAATAATATCCTAATTTACATTAATTCAGATTACCTTTAACAGTTATCTGATTATCTATAAAACAGTAGCCATTTAAAGGCTACACACCTATTCTAATTATAAAAATCTATCTTATATAATAATACATTGTACCCAAAATGTCAACCAAAAACATAGTAATTCAGCACAAATAAAAAGACATAAAGGAGTTGTTAATTTTGAATATGAAAATAAGCCGATTGGTATAGTATCAATCGGCTATAAAAAATAATTATTGTTCTTCTGTTTGCTTTGATAGTAGCCTTTTATATGAATTATCTATGCAAATTGCTCCGAAGGGTGCTGTTATTAAAATAGATAATACTGCAACTGTAAGCACTATTTTACCACAGGGCAAGCCCATTGCAAGTGGTATTGTGCCTATGGCAGCCTGTACTGTTGCCTTTGGTGTATAGGCAAGTGCACAGAATAGCCTTTCTTTTTTGTTCAGGTTGGTTTTAGCAAGCGATAATGTAACCCCTACCATACGGAAAAGAATAGCCAACACCACCAGTATAATTACTGCAAAGCCTGCTGATAATGCATAATTAAAATCAACTGCAATTCCAACTAATACAAACAGGAATATTTCTGCACCAAGCCACATTTTATTATATTTACCAGATAATCTTTTTGCTAATACGCTATATTTCTGGTTGATGAAAATACCCATACTCACAATTGCAAGAAGTCCTGATATTGAAACTATATTTTCTAATCTGCTTTGAAGCTCTAAAAGAAGAAATGAAACGCTTAGTATAATAAGCACCTTTACAGAATCACGCATATGGAATTTTTTAAAGAACAATACAAGCACTATTCCAACTAAGCAACCCAATGCAATACCAAGCAAAATAGAAATTGGTATCTGTAAAAAGCTGGCTACAGATATTTCTCCTGTTGACGCTAAGGTAGTAAGTGCAGTAAAAATAACAATTACAAAAACATCATCTACCGACGCACCAGCCAGAATTATCTGAGGGATATATTTATCCTTGCCATAGCCCTCCTCCATCAGCTTTATCATTCGTGGTACAACAACAGCAGGCGATACTGCTGCTATTACGCTACCTATGATTGAGGCATCTAAAATTGATACCCCCAATAATGACGGAGCTAAAATTATGATTGCAATAATTTCAACAGTAGCAGGCAAAAAGCACATTAGCACTGCTGGCAGACCAGCCTTTTTTAAATCAGAGAGATTGAGCGACAAGCCTGCTCTTGTAAGAATAATAACCAATGCTATCTGCCTTAAATGCCCCGATATAGCAAGAATAGAGTCATCAACTATATTAAGGCAATGTGGGCTTATAATAATTCCTACAATAATCATTCCTAACAGCCTTGGTAAATTCAGCTTTGAAAACAGCCAGCCCATTAATAAGCCAAACAACAAAATAATAGCAATACTACTTAACATATAATCCTCCTAGGTCGCAAAAACTAAAAAAGCTGACAGTTTCTGCGTGAATTCGCAGAAGCCATCAGCAATAATTGCGGTTTAGGGGTTATACCCTTGGGAGAGCCTCATTCCCAGTACAAATTATTATAATACTTTTTTGCTTGATTAGCAATAGAAATTTTAATAATTTTTTAACAAATTCTTTTTTGCGTCTGATTATCTGTTACCCCAGTACTTTCTGTCAAGATTTCTGTACTGTACAGCCTCGGCTATATGGCGTGCTTTTATAACCTCGCTTTTGTCAAGGTCGGCTATTGTGCGTGATACCTTCAGTATTCTGTCGTAGGCTCTTGCAGAAAGTCCCATTTTTTCAAAGGCTTTGCCAAGCAGTGCCTGAGCCTTTTCGTCCATAGGACAGCATTTGTTCAGCATAGAGGCATTCAAGCCCGAATTGCACTTTATATCTGTACCCTTGTAGCGTTCCTGCTGTATTTTTCGTGCATCGTTTACACGCTTTTTAATTTCAGCCGAGCTTTCTTCTACTGAGCTTGAGGTAAGCTCAGAAAACTCCACAGGAGGAACCTCGATATGTATATCAATTCTGTCAAGCAAAGGTCCTGATACCTTAGAAACATATTTTGTAACAGCATTTTTGCCACATATACAGCTACGTATAGGATGACCATAATATCCACATGGGCAAGGGTTCATAGCAGCTACAAGCATTACATCGCAAGGGTACGACAATGTACCACTTACTCTTGAAATGGTTATCTCTCCGTTTTCAAGTGGCTGACGCAAAACCTCCATTGCCTGCCTTGAAAACTCGGGTAGCTCATCAAGGAAAAGTACACCATTATGAGCCAAAGAAATCTCTCCTGGCTTTGGCACAGTGCCACCACCCGACAAGCCTGCTGCTGATACTGTATGATGAGGTGCACGGAATGGGCGAGTAGTTATAAGTCCACCACCCGAGCTTAAAAGCCCTGCAACAGAATGAATTTTAGTTGTTTCAATAGACTCCTCAAAGGTCATATCTGGCAATATAGACGGTATTCTTTTAGCCAGCATACTTTTACCAGAGCCAGGTGTGCCCACCAGAAGTATGTTGTGCATTCCAGACGCAGCAATTTCTATGGCTCTTTTTGCCTCTGCCTGCCCCTTTACCTGTGAGAAATCGGGTAGCATTAAGGGTGTGTCCTCTGTAATGCTTTCTGCTACTGCCGGTGCTATTTTTGCTCTGCCACATAGGTGCTCAAAAAGCTCGTTCAGATTATGCACAGGGTATACATTAATTCCCTGTACAATTTCTGCCTCTCTTTTGTTAACGTATGGAACATAAATGCTTTTGTAGCCGTACTCCTTTGCCTTTATAGCCATAGGTAACACACCAGTTACACTGCGTACCTCGCCAGCCAGAGAAAGCTCGCCTATAAATACACTATCATCAATATCAGCCATAAGCTGACCACTTAGCTTTAGCAAAGCCATAAGAATAGGCAAATCATAAACAGAGCCCTCTTTTTTTATGTGTGCAGGTGCAAGATTTATAGTGATTTTTCCGTCTGGAATTTCAAATCCACAGTTTCTGAGTGCAGATTTGACTCTGTCTCGTGATTCCTTTACAGAGGTATCGGGTAGTCCAACAATATCAAACGACGGAAAGCCGATGGCTACATCAGCCTCTACCTTTACTAAAAAGGTTTCTAAACCTAATATTCCCATACTGTTACTACAACATACCACAAAAAACACCTCTTTATTCTATATAATATTATATTAACATAGTCAGTTTGTGGTAGCAACATTTTTATTAGATAATTTATTACATATTTAAAATTATTAATGTTTATTTATATAACATTTAATATGTCGCATTTTGGTTGTACAGTACAAATATTATTTAATAGGTAAAAAAATTTTATTTTTTTTATTGTATTTGATTGACTATTTGTAAAGTTTAATGTATGATAACTTTATAGTATTTTACCCCTTGAGTGTGTGGAGAAAATAATGGAAATTAACTACTATGATAACGCCGTACACCAGGGCGAAGATGAACAACTTGTTATTAAAATGCAGGCAGGCGATGAAGTAGCGTTTGAAAGTCTTGTAGGTAAATATCTTGCTGTAATAAAGGCAAAGGTGCAAAAGTATTCTATGCTTGCCGACAGTGAGGATCTTATACAGGAGGGCTTACTTGGTTTGTGGAGTGCTGTACAAACCTATAATTTCAACAGCAATGCCACCTTCAAAACCTACGCCTATAAATGCATTGATAATAGAATAAATACAGGTGCTAACAAGGGCAAGGGTAAAAAGCACATTCCAACAGAGCTACTTATTTATCTTGACAGTGATGACTCAACAGAGCTAAAGGATAAATCTACACCCGAGCAACACATAATAGAGCACGAAAACTATTTAACTACTATCAATCGCATAAAAAAGCTGTTGTCTGAAAAGGAATTCAAGGTTCTTTCATACTATTTAGCAGGTAATTCATATAAACAGATTGCAGAGTTTTTGGATACAGATACAAAGGCGATAGATAACGCTATTCAAAGAATACGCAAAAAGCTAAAAGGAGAGCCTAGGGTGTAATGTCGTCAGATTAACGACATTACAGTGATGTATCTGCTTTGCAGATATGATGTTCGCCTTATGGCGAATGATGTTTTGCTTATCGCAAAATGATGTTTTTACCCTTACGGGTAAAAGCTAAAGAGATTTTTTAGGTTAACTACATTGTCTTATATGTCCTAGATAGCTTACCAGCAGAGCGTTGCAATAAAGCAAAGGCAACGGTGCAAATCCGTTTCGGGACAAAAATTATTTTATTAAGAGAGGTATTCCCAATGTACGAAGACAAGACTTTAGTTTGCAAGGACTGTGGTAACGAGTTCGTTTTTACAGCAGGCGAGCAGGAATTTTATGCTGAGAAGGGCTTTGTAAACGAGCCACAGAGATGCAAGGCGTGTCGTGACGCACGCAAAAACAACAGCCGTCCTTCAAGAGAGATGTTTACAGCTACTTGTGCAGAGTGTGGCTGTGAAACTCAGGTTCCATTCCAGCCAACAGAAGGCAGACCTGTATTTTGCAGAGAGTGTTTTTCAAAGAGAAGATAATTTTATTTTTTAATTTCTTATAGACTATATAGAACTAAACCTCTTTTAAAATGTAGAAATAATTTCGATGTTTTTTAATTTTGTTTAGTATAAGACTTTAATATTTTAAAGATTAATTTTATTTTTAATTTCACAAATTACTGTGCAGAAAACCCACCCCTTGTAATAGAGGGGTGGGTTTTTCTTTATTATTGCTCCGTATCATTATTCTTAATATTAATAAGCGTTAAAGCACACGCCACACCAATACTTAGCATTACCCATTGAATGGAACTGGCACAAAATTCCTTGAATGCACCACCTACAAAAATGCTAATGGAATATATTATTGCAACCACAACAGCTATAACGGCAGTTGCTATTAATACTTTTTCTTTTGCTTTAGCTGTGTTTGCATCCTTTTCAATTTTTTCTTTCATCCTTTGGTCTCCTTTCAACAATTCATCAATACTGATTTGATAAAGGTCACTCAGATTTATAATGCTAACAATATCAGGCAAAGATTTACCATTTTCCCAATTCGATATAGTTTGTCTTGATACCAAAATTTTCTCGGCAACCTGATCCTGTGTTAATCCTGCCTGTGCTCTTGTAGCTTTTAATTTCGTTTCAATTTTCATAATATGCACCTCTATCTGAAAGTAATATAACTGATTTTTGATGATTTATCTATCAAAAGGCTTTGACATAACTCTAAAAACACTGTCAAAAGGCTTTTACATACCCATAAAGTCAACTTTTTTGTGTTAAGCTAAAGCTTACACCGATAAACTGGCGAATATACAACAACAGCTCCCATTAAAGCATATATGGGAGCTGTAATATTTTTAGTTCTTCAGGCTTTGAAGTGGGGCTGGTATTCTGCCACCACGGTTAATAAATTTAGCAGGAGATTTCATATTAACCTCCATTACAGGGCCTTCACCTAGTAAGCCACCAAAGCTTAGCTCATCGCCAGCCTTTTTGCCGATAGCAGGAATAACTCTTACAGCTGTTGTTTTTGAGTTAACCATACCAATTGCAGCCTCGTCTGCAATAATTGCAGAGATAACCTCGGCTGGAGTATCACCAGGAATGTTAATCATATCTAAGCCTACTGAGCAAACTGCTGTCATAGCCTCTAGCTTATTAAGTGTTAAACAGCCAGAGCGTGCAGCACTAATCATACCAGCGTCCTCGGTAACAGGAATAAATGCACCAGACAAGCCACCAACGTGAGAAGAAGCCATTACGCCACCCTTTTTAACAGCGTCGTTAAGCAAAGCCAAAGCAGCAGTTGTACCAAAGCAACCACACTGCTCAAGACCCATTTCTTCAAGAATATGTGCAACAGAGTCGCCGATAGCAGGAGTTGGAGCAAGTGACAGGTCTACAATACCAAATGGCACACCAAGTCTTCTTGAAGCCTCCTGTGCAACCAGCTGACCTGTTCTTGTAATTTTAAATGCTGTCTTTTTAATAAGGTCTGCAACTGCTGACAGATCGCAATCGCCACATTTTGAAAGTGCAGCACGTACAACACCAGGGCCAGATACACCTACATTAATTTCGCAGTCTGGCTCACCAGGGCCATGCATTGCACCAGCCATAAATGGGTTGTCCTCAGGAGCGTTACATAGTGCAACCAATTTTGCAGCACCAATGCAATCTCTGTCTGCTGTAAGCTCGGCTGTTTGCTTTATAATTCTACCCATCATCTTTACAGCGTCCATATTTATACCAGCCTTAGTGCTACCGATGTTTACAGACGCACAAACGTGGTCGGTAATAGCCAGTGCCTCTGGAATACTTTCAATAAGAGCATAGTCACCATCTGAAAAGCCCTTTTGTACAAGTGCAGAGTAGCCACCGATAAAGTTTACACCAACTGTGTTAGCTGCTCTTTCAAGAGTCTGAGCAAACTTAACTATTTTCTGTGTCTGACAAGCAGAGGCAACCATACCTATTGGTGTAACAGATATTCTTTTGTTAATTATAGGAATACCATACTCAGAAGAAATATCCTCACCTGTTTTTACAAGGTTGTTGGCATATCTGCAAATTTTATCGTAAATTTTAGTACAAGCCTTATCAATATCATCATCAATACAGCTAAGCAATGAAATACCCATTGTAATTGTTCTTACATCCAGGTTTTCGTTGTCTATCATATTGATTGTTTCGATAATTTCATGTGAATTTATCATAATATGTTAGCCTCCATTATATTCTGTGCATAGAGTTAAAAATATCCTCGTGCATAATGTGGATTTTCAATCCCATTTCTTCGCCTAGCTTGTCAAGCTTTGTTGACATCTCTGCGATAGTCTTTTTAGAATTGCTCATATCTACAAGCATAATCATAACAAACATCTCCTGAAGTACGCTTTGAGTAACCTCAGAAACACTTATATTCTCCTCTGCACAGGCTGAAGAAACCTTAGCCAGAATTCCTACTGTATCCTTACCTATAACTGTAATAAAAGCACGCATACAAAAATCCTCCATTAACAAATTACTTACCTTAAATTATCTCTTATTTTGCGTAAACTGTCAATATGTAATGTTATTTTTATATGGGGATAGAATTGCGAATTTGGGTTTGTGCGTTAGCCCTACAAACCCAAATTCGCATAATATCAAGTACTCGAAGTAATATTAAGAAGAAAAAACCTATACTAATATCAAGTAATCGAAGTATAGGTGACTAATTATGCAATTAAATCAAGCTGTTTCTAAAAGAATAAAAGAGCTTTGTAAGGATAGAAACATAACACAATATCAGCTTTCTATGAAAAGTGGTGTGCCACAATCTACATTAAGTACAATTATAAATTGTTCCTTTCCTAGTATGAAAATGCGTATTATCTACGAAATTTGCGAGGGATTTGAGATTACCCTGAAGGATTTTTTCGACTCACCATTTTTTAGCAGAGAAAATTTGACGGACTAATGCCTTTATAATATTTGTAAAATTAAAACCGATGAGGGTAATGTGATATAATCACTCCTCATCGGTTTTCTGTTTATTATTAGATTTTAGATTTTAATTAGCACAAAGCTTTGTGCCTCAAGAGTAAGCTTGTTATCAGCAACAGTAGCATTACCAATCTGATATACAGTTTCCTTTACATCAAAATTAAAATCAACTGCTTCTGTGTTTGCACTTGGGTTTACACCAATTACAAAGCTACCTCTTTTATATACAAATGGATACCTGTTACGCTCGGCGTATAGTACCTCAAACTCACCATCTGGGCCTAGGTCGCTGTTGTTATCACGACGTATTTTTATTATATCCTTTACAGTGTGGAAGATAGAATCAGGGTTGCTCTGCTGGTTTTCAACAGTAGGTGCATTTTCCTGACTGTCAACAGGCAGATAAAGCTTGTCAGCGTCTGCTGTTGAGAAGCCAAGGTTTTTGTCGTTGCTCCACTGCATTGGTGTACGAGAGCCTGTTCTGCCAAAGCCACCCTCTTTACTTGTTAGCTCGCCCTGATAACGCATACCAATTTCATCGCCATAGTATAGGAATGGTACGCCAGGCATTGTAAAGATAGTACAGAAAGCAAGCTTTCTTGCAGTTTCGTCAAGGTTTTTAGTCATACGAGGTATGTCGTGGTTGCTTGTAAACATACTGATATAGCCACAATCCTTAGTAGCCTTAAGATTAGGCACATATTCATCTGTAAATACAGTAACATCACCCTTACCGTTTTTGCTGAAGAAGCTCATATCCTCGCCGTCTACCTCGTAACGGAATAGTGTGCTGTAGCCGTTTCCTCTGTGGTCAAGGTAGAAGTCCATATGGAAGCCACCCTTATAAAGTGAACGCACAGGATGACACCACTCTGAAACCATTGCAGCCTCTGGGTATTCCTTATCTAGCATTTCACGAATGCCCTTCCATATTCTTGCTGTTGCAACCTTTTCGTCATCGTTTTTAACTAATGAGTCAGCCATATCAACTCTGAAGCCGTCACAGCCCTTATCTAGCCAGAAACGCATAATATCCTTTATAGCCTCAACAGTAGCTAAGCAATCTGGGTGGTCGCATGGTAACTGCCACTCTGGGTGAGTAATTTCGTGGAAGCCATAGTTAAGTGCAGGCTGAGAGCAGAAGTAGTTTACCATATAGTTTGCATCTCTGTCAGTTACACCAACCATCATTCTATATTTTGGTGGTGCGTCCCATACAGATTTTGTCCAGATATATCTGTTAGAAAGCTCGTTTTCAGTAGGCTGTTTACTTTGTGTAAACCATTCGTTAGTGTCTGATGTATGACCAGGAACAAGGTCTAAAAGGATTTTAATTCCCTTTTCGTGTGCGATTTTAAATAGATTTTCTAAATCCTCGTTAGTACCATAGCGTGGTGCAACCTTTTTATAGTCACGCACATCATAGCCTGCGTCCATAAAAGGAGAATCATAGCAAGGGTTCATCCATATTGCATTACAGCCAAGGCTTTTGATATAGTCAAGCTTCTGAATAATACCGTTAATATCACCTATACCATCACCGTTGCTGTCATAGAATGACTGTGGATATATCTCGTAAAAAACTGCGTCCTTTAACCATTGTGGCATTGTTAATTCCTCCATTTGATATTGCTGATATTGAAGATAGATAAGTTTGGGTTTGTCGAGCTTACGCACAAACTGCGATAGAGAAAAACGTAAAGTTTCGGTCCACCCTTTTTAAAGGGTGGTGGGTCATGCAACCAATTTGCGAAGCAAATTGATTGCCACAATCAATCCCGTAGGGATTGGTTGTATTATGCAACGCCCTTGCAGGTTTACACAATCAATTTTTTTCAAAATTGGTTGTATTAGACGGAGTCCTTAACGC
>JAXJTP010000060.1:0-3468 GCA_036309525.1 Acutalibacteraceae bacterium
AGAAAAATGACTGAATATTTCGCTAATACGAGGCAAGTTCGAGCGAAAAAACGGAGAAATACTGACGTATTTCGAGTATTTTTCGGGAAGAAATTGCCCGTATTAGTAGAAATAGACAGTTGTTTTGAGTTTTCAGATACGGCCTAGCCTGTTTTTAATTCAAATAATTATCATAACAGCTATTACCTATGAATATAAATACTGTGTAAAGAAACACTGTCATAACAGAAGGACAGATATTTAAAAAGGAGAGATAATAATGGAATACAGCTTGTTAAAAAAGACCATTTCTGTTAAGGAAATTGTCTTTGATGGATGTTCAGAGCAACCAGTTGATATTGACCTTACCTTGCCGGACTATTGTCCTGACATATTGCGTATATTAAAATGTAGGGTTACACCTAAAATTCTTACAAAGAGTATTTCGGGAGACAGACTGGACATTGAGGGTACAGCAGAAATAAAGATTCTATACATAGACTCTATAAAAAAATCAGTGCGTTGTAGTGACCACAGCATACCCTTTTCAACCTCATTTAATATGAAGCAAAGCCCACAGAATGCTATTGTAACAGCAAAGGTTAAAACAGAATATATAAACTGCCGTGCGTTAAGTCCACGCAGGCTTGATATTCACGGTGCTTTTACAGTTTGTGCAAAGGTGATCTGCAAATCTGATAAAGAATTTCCTATAGGCATTGACGACAAGGCTGTGCAGGTTAGGGGTATAAAAACAAAGAGCTCTGTCCTTGAGGGTATGGGGCAACAGCAATTTATACTTAGCGACACTGTTACTCTGGGTGCTGAAACCTCTGGGATTGAGTCAATTCTTAAAAGCGACGCAACCATAATAAAGGGTGAATGCAAGGCTATAAGCAACAAGGTTATGGTTAAGGGTGACGTAAATATAAGGGTGCTGTACCTTGCTGACCTTAACACAGGCGAAACTAAAATTTTTGACTACACTATGCCTTTCAGCGAAATTCTTGACGCTGACGGTGTAGACGAAAACTGCTTATGTATAACCAATGTTGAGCTTATAAATCATACTGTTAATGTAAAATCAGATTATTCAGAGGCTAACAAGGCTGTAAGCTTTGAAGTAAAGCTTTCTGCCACTGCACTTGGCTATAGTACAAATGAAATCGAACCAATTGACGACGCCTATTCTACAGATTATGATCTTAATCTTGTGTACAGTCAAGCACAGCTTACAAGCATAGAAAAAAGCTATAGTGAAAGCTGTATTACAAAAGCAACTGTTGAGGCTGGCTGTGATAACATTTTATCAATTTCAGACCTATGGTGTGAGCAATGCCATACAAGCACCTTTACAGAGGACGGTAATCTGCTTATAAAGGGTAAGCTGAATATGTGTATTTTGGGAAAGAACAGTGATAATATGCCTTTCTATTCAGAGCGTGCTATCGAATTCACCTACCCTGTTTCACTGTCTGAGCCTGATATGCTTGTTGAGGTTGAGGGTACAGTGCAATCTATAAGCTATAGAATCAACGGTAGTAGCTTGATAGATTTCAGAATAGAAACAAAGCTTGATATTACTGTACTTACAAATAAATCTGTAAGATACGTAGCCTCTGCTGAGGCTGATTTTGATCACCCAAAGGCTAAGGACTCAAACACTGCCCTTACTCTTTATTATGCAGGCAAGGGTGAAAGTGTGTGGAACATAGCAAAGCAATATGCAGTATGCTGTGACGCTGTAATGAAGGAGAATGATTTATCTGATGATGAAATTGCTTCTTCAATTATGCTATTTATACCAAATGTGTAAGGAGGATAAAAATGGAGGAGAGAAACATTTATCAGGATATTGCCCAAAGAACAAATGGTGATATTTATATTGGTGTTGTAGGTCCTGTTAGAACAGGTAAATCTACCTTTATAAAAAGATTTATGGATGCTATTGTTATACCTAACATAGAAAATCAAAGCAGACGAGAGCGTGCTGTTGATGAGCTTCCTCAATCATCAGCTGGCAGAACAATTATGACAACTGAGCCTAAGTTTATCCCCGAGGACGCAGTTGAAATAACCTTAGACGGTAATGCAAGCCTTAGAGTACGTGCTATAGATTGTGTAGGCTATATTGTACCTAGTGCAATAGGCTATATTGAAGATGAACAGCCACGAATGGTAAAAACTCCTTGGTTTGATGAGCAGATCCCCTTTAATATGGCTGCTGAAATCGGTACAAAAAAGGTAATAACCGACCATTCTACAATAGGCTTAGTAGTAACTACAGACGGAAGCATAAGCGACATACCACGAGAAGAATACGCTGAGGCTGAGGAGCGAGTAATAGCAGAGCTACAGGAGATAAACAAGCCGTTTATTGTTCTTCTTAACAGTATGTATCCTCAATCTCCAGAAACAACAAGGCTTGCAAACGAAATAGGAAGAAAGCATAATGTGCCTGTTGTTGCTGTAAACTGTGTTGAGCTTGACGAAATAGAAATAAAAAGAATACTTGCACAAATTCTTTTTGAATTCCCAGTTAAAGAGATAAAAATTGATATGCCAAGGTGGATTACAACTCTCGAAAAGGAGCATTGGCTTAAATCCTCGGTTTATTCTGTGCTTTCTTCCTCTGCAAGCAAAATTAAGAAAATCAGAGAAATTCAATCTGTTATAGACTCAGCAAAGGTCTGCGAAAATATTCACAATGCAGAAATATCAGCAATAGACCTTGGCAAGGGTACTGCAAAGCTTTCTGTTAATCTTAACAATAGCCTGTTCTATAAGGTACTCGGTGAAAAAACAGGGCTTACTATTGCCGATGAGGGTGATATGCTTAACTGCGTTATGGAGCTTGCAAAAATGAAGGCTGACTTTGATAAAATTAAAAAGGCTTATGAGGACGTAAACGAGTGTGGCTATGGAATAGTTATGCCATCTATGGAGGAGCTATCGCTAGAAGAGCCTGAAATTATTAAGCAGGGTGGAAAATACGGTATAAGATTAAGAGCCTCTGCCCCATCAATCCACCTTATGAAAACAAACATAACAACCGAGGTGACTCCTATAGTTGGCTCAGAACAACAGTCTGAGGAGCTTGTTTCGTTCCTGCTTAAGGAGTTTGAGGAAAATCCAATAAAAATATGGGAATCAAATATATTCGGTAAATCACTGCACGAGCTTGTAAACGAAGGCTTACACAATAAATTAAACCGTATGCCTATAGACGCAAGAAATAAAATGAAAGAAACTATAGAGCGTATAATTAACGAAGGCTGTAATGGTTTGATTTGTATTATTTTATAATTATGTATTAATTATATTTACAAATTTGGGTTTGTAGGGCTAACGCACAAACGTTGATAGAGAAAAACGTGAAGTTTAGGTCCAGCCTTTTCAAAGGCTGGTGGGGTTAAGGGGTGAAACCCCTTACAGGTTTTAAGGACGGAGTCCTTAACTCATAGTTTTTCCTAAAAATGCCGTGTACAC
>JAXJTP010000061.1:0-3567 GCA_036309525.1 Acutalibacteraceae bacterium
AATTCAGATTGCATTTGAAAAGGAGCTTCCTAACAATGCGTTTGATGGAATTGATGTGGTTAGCAGTAAATCAACTGGTAAAATGTACACAATTGTTGTTCGTGGAGATTTAGAAAAGGCTATGAAGAAATTAAATTCCTATAAGCCTGTTTATAACGAAACACTTCCTCTTACTCTTGAGGAAATATTTATAAGCGAAATGGAGGTGGCTGGATATGACATCAACAATATCCTCAAATAATACTAAAAAGCCTTTTCTTAGTATGTTGCTATGGAGTTTAAAAAAGGCATTACCAATTACATTGGTATATTCATTTTTACTATTTGTTTGTTATCCGATGTATATAATCCTATCAAGAAATAGTTATGGACCAGAAAGATTTAATTATGCTAGATGTCAGATAAGATTACTTGAAATTGTACCACTGATAATAGGCGTATTTACAATCATTATAGCCTGTTCGATGTTTAGTGTATATCATAAAAAAAGAAGTATGGATTTGTATGCTTCGCTACCTATAAATAAGACAACACTATTTCTTGCGAAATATGTTTCTGGCTTGCTTGTTATTATAGTACCTCTTGTAGTATTTATGTCACTAGGACTATTTGTAAGCTGTCAGGTTAATTCAATAAATACATTTGTTACATATTTCAGAATGCTAGGTTATGTTGTAAGTATTATAAATATGTATTCAATGCTTTCACTTCTTGCTATAATTTGTGGTGGTAAGGTAGATACATTGATAACATTTGCTGTTATTAATGTAGGTGTTGCTGGATGCTTGCTAACAGCTGCAAATTTAGTAGCTAGCATTGTACCTGGTATGTTTAATATGGATGTTGAGATATATCAGCCATTTACATTTATGCTTCTATTTTCTTTTGCTCCTTTTGCTATGCCATATTTGTCAGGTGAATTCTCAAGCGTATATGCTGGTTCTGACGGAAAGCTGGTAAATTATGTAAGCGATGAGTGGTTTGTTGCTGAATCAAAGATATTAGTGATTTGGTTTGTTATAGCAGTTGCATATTTGGTAGCTGGAATGATTATGGCTAAAAAGAGAAAGAATGAAAATGTACAGAATGGTTTTATTTTTGAATTCCCTAAGGCTATAATTCAGGCTGTTGCAACTGTATCAGCAGGTGTTATGATTGGTAGCTTCTTAGCAGGTAACAACTGTACTAAAAATGATGGCTTTAAAACAATGCTGATGTTTATGCTTGGTGCTTTAATCGGTTCAGTATTAGCATATCTTATTGTTACACTTATTTATAATAAAGGAATAAAAAGATTTAAAAAGGGCTTGCCAGCGTTTGTTGGTTCATTTGTAGCAGTGGTTGTATTCTATCTTACTATTTCATTAGGCTGGGTAGGAGTAACAGATGTTCCTAAGGTAGAAAATATTAAATCAGCCTGTGTTTTAGGTGAGAATGATAATAGATTTAACACTAGCTTAGTACCAGTAGTTTATTCTAATGGAAACAACTTAGAAAAGGTAGATCGATTTATCGAGGATAAGGATGTAATAAAGAACACAGTTGCACTACATCAGGCTATTGTAGATGGTTTACACGAGGAATCTGGTACCTTCTTTAATTTCTACAACTATTATACTGCTGGTAAAGGTGCCACTGAAACAGGCTACGAGCCATATACTATCAGAATAGAATATGAGCTAAATAATGGCAAAAAAATATCAAAAACATATATACACGGTCACTTTAATTATGACAAGATTAAGGATAAATATAATGCTATTATAAGCAGTGAGTTATATAAGCAGGAGTGCTACAAGGTTGCAAGATATGCTACTGCTGAAGAGTCAAATGTTTATAAAATTAATATTTACACTAATGCTAATAATGATTATGAACCTTCTGATATGAATGACTCAAATGCTATAAATCAGGTATACTCTACATTAAGAGAGGAATTTATTGCAGATAAAAATCATGCAGAAACCCTGGAGGCAAATTATTCTGATAATGAGCTAATATTTAGTGTAGGTGTATATTATTCATTAACAGAATCAGCAGGTGATGACTGTAATATTGATGCAATTATTGAACGTGATGCTGAAAAACTTGATATTATTCCTGGAGAAGTTGATTTAGACCCTAATGATACCTTTGTAATTACAGAGGATACATATCCAAAAACATGGGCATTGCTAAACAGCTATTGTAATGAGTGTGGTACAGGTGAAATTCATATGTTTACTAACCACGCATAACAGCTAATACCCCTAATTTACATATAATACTGAACACCACTTTAAATCTGAAAATCTGGATTTGGGTGGTGTTTAGTATGGGATTACACCCACTAGAATTTTATTGAAATAAAAAGAGAGGTTTATTATTATGAAAAAGATTATTTGTGCATTTTTAATTACTACTACATTACTTTCATTTACTGCTTGTACTGGTAACAGCAGTAATAATACTTAAGCAACAACAGCTGGACAGAATAGCTCAGCTTCTGAGAATATAAAGGCTGAAGAAACAGAAAACCGTGTTTATGTAGATGATGTGGCTGGCAAAGCCTTTGCAGAGCTAACAGATAAGGGCTATAAATATGCTGGATATGAGCGTGATGCTGACAATAACTATTCTATTACAGTAGTTAAAAGCGACGCTGATGCTGTAATTACAGATACAGTAAAGAAGCTTGAGGGTAAAACTATAAAGGATTTGTATAATAACAATTTAGCTGTTGCTTGTTTTTCAGATATTGATGAAGAATGTATTTTTACCACTACAATAGGTGATGTGGTTTTTAGCTTTGAAATTTACGGTTCACTAGATATTATAAAAAAATATAATAAAGATAATGATTATATTGAAGTAGAAAAAATTAATAAGCTACATAATAAGCCAATAAAAGATGTTGAATTTAAAGAGATTATGTATACAGTAAACTTTGATGACTCCTTTGATGTTACTAAGTTTGAAACAGGCGATGATTTTGTTCTTGATGTTTCTGCAGAGAAGCTAAAGGACTGTGTAGTAGAAGAGGTTTACTATAATAATATTCCTGAAAACTTTTTAGATTAATAGATTAACACTAGCTATAAAACAGAACAGCAGGGTAGAACAGTGTTTATTGCTCTACTCTGCTTTTTCTGTGCTTTATATCAGAGGAACCTTAAAAATAGAAAGTACTGTCTGCTTCAATAATACAGGCTATTTCTTCTCCAGAGCACTCGGAATATGTTGGTGTTTCTCCGTTTTTTAATTGAATCTGATTCATATTAGCCAAATATTCAGTTGTTTTTCTGTTTTCAGAGGTTCCATAGAAAATAGTATGAGTGAATTTTGCAGACAGAATGTCTGGTGTTAAAATCTGTATTATTATGTATTGTATTACAAATAATACAGATAAAAAGCCTATTGGTTTGTTCTGAATGGCTTTTTTACAGTATAATACTTGAAAAACAGGCTTTTTTGATTTGCTTTGTTATAAATATTGTATTAATTGTACTACTATGGCTAGTACGATTAATACATATTTCACAAACTTTAAAAAATTGCTATTTTTTACTTGCGTTTATAAGAGAGTTG
>JAXJTP010000062.1:0-27947 GCA_036309525.1 Acutalibacteraceae bacterium
AGAAAAATGACTGAATATTTCGCTAATACGAGGCAAGTTCGAGCGAAAAAACGGAGAAATACTGACGTATTTCGAGTATTTTTCGGGAAGAAATTGCCCGTATTAGTAGAAATAGACAGTTGTTTTGAGTTTTCAGATACGACCTAGATTTAACAAACAGTTTACAACCCTTAACAATTAGTTTACAAACATATCCTTGACAAAATGTGTAAATGGTGGTACATTATAATTACATTAGCACTCCGAATACTAGAGTGCTAAAGCATAAAACAAATACGAACAAGAGGTGGTAAATATGGAGCTACCTGTAAGAAAAGGCAAAATTCTGAATACTATAATTAAGCAGTATATTGAAACAGGCGAGCCTATGGGCTCAAAGCTTTTGCTTGACTTCTTGGATTTTTCGGTTTCATCTGCTACTGTTCGTAACGAAATGGCAAGCTTGTCTGAAATGGGCTATCTTATTCAGCCACATACATCGGCTGGCAGAATCCCTACACAGCTAGGCTATAGGTATTATCTTGATCATCTTATAGAGCCTATTCAGCTCAGCGACAGAGAACGCCGTGCAATAGATGATGTACTTACAGCTGTTGCAGATGACCCCGAGCATATTCTTAACAAGGGTGCAGAAATATTATCTCAGCTAACAGGCTATGTTGCAGTAAGCACTACACCTCCAACTGATGACACCACCATTGAAAGAATAAAAATTCTGCAAATAAGCAAGCATACTACTATGATGGTTATGATAACCTCAAAGGGTATGGTTAAAAACAGATTGTTCAGATGTGACTACAATGTAACAGATGAGGTTTTAAGCCTGTTTGAAAGAGCATTAAACGAAATGCTTACAGGTGTAAAGCTAAGCCAGATAACACCTGCGTTTATTCAGACTGTTGCAGTTGCTTTGGGTGATGTGCTCATATTTATGCCACAGGCATTGCTTGCAATAATGGACTCAGCAAAGGACGCTTCTGTTATTAATATTGTAAATTACGGTATGTCAAACCTGTTGCAAACAGGTGAGTTCAGCGTAGAACAGCTTCGCAGTATTTACAGATTTTTACAGGATATTCCAGCACAGGAGGAGCTTCTTTTAAGAAAGCACGACAGAATTTCAACCTATATTGGCACAGAGGCAGAAATACACGATATATATTCAACTGGTATTGTGGTTTCTCGCTATGCTATAAAGGGTACAGAGGCCGGTGCCTTGGCTGTTATCGGGCCTGTAAGAATGAACTACACATCGGTTATAGCCTATACAGACTATATTTCTCAGATGTGTGGCAAGCTTATAACAGAGCTTTTAGAATAATTTTTTGAATAACTTAACAATGCTTTTGATACACTTAATAGTGGTAAAGATATAAAGGAATGGTGATTCATTTTGAGTAAGAAATCAAAAGAAAAGGAAACCACTGCTCAAGAGGTTGCAGAAAATGAAGAGGTAACCGAGCAGGCTACCGAAGAGGTAGCAGAGGAAGTAGCAGAGGAAGTAGCAGAGGAAACAGCAGAAAGCAAGCTTGAAAAAGAGCTGAAGGCTAAGAATGACGCTTATCTTCGCTTAGCTGCCGAATACGAAAACTATCGCAGAAGAACAACAGCAGACAAGGCAAACATCTATGCAGACGCTACTGCAAGAGCAATAACAGAGCTTCTACCTGTTGGCGATAGCCTTGATATGGCTTTAAAATCTCTTGAAAATGCTCCTGACGAGTACAAAAAGGGAATTGAGCTTATCAACAATCAGTTTAAGTCAACACTTGAAAAGCTAGGTGTAGAAACCTTTGGCGAAACTGGTGATGAATTTAACCCAGAGCTTCACAACGCAGTTATGAAGGTTGAGGATGACTCATTAGGTGAAAACACAATCGCACAGGTTTTCCAGAAGGGCTACAAAACAGGCGACAAAATCATAAGACACGCTATGGTACAGGTAGCAAACTGTGACTAAGCGTTTAAATATAAATAAATTACAAATTGAAAACAAACTTATTTAAGAACATATAATATAATCGGAGGAATTTTTATTATGGCAAAGACAATTGGTATTGATTTAGGTACAACAAACTCATGTGTAGCAGTTATCGAGGGTGGTGAGCCAGTAGTTATAGCAAATGCAGAGGGTGCAAGAACAACTCCTTCAGTAGTTGCTTTCTCAAAAACAGGCGAAAGAATGGTTGGTCAGGTTGCTAAAAGACAGGCTGTAACTAACCCAGACAGAACAATCGCATCTATCAAAAGAGAGATGGGTACAGATTATAAGGTAAATGTTGACGGTAAGGCTTATTCTCCACAGGAGATTTCTGCTATGGTACTAGCTAAGCTAAAGGCAGACGCTGAGGCTTATCTTGGCGAAACAGTAACACAGGCTGTTATTACAGTACCTGCTTACTTTACAGACGCTCAGCGTCAGGCTACTAAGGACGCTGGTAAGATTGCTGGTCTTGATGTAAAGAGAATTATCAACGAGCCAACAGCTGCTGCTCTATCATACGGTATTGATAAGGAAACAGACCAGAAGGTAATGGTTTACGACCTTGGTGGTGGTACATTCGACGTATCTATTATTGAGATGGGTGACGGTGTACAGGAGGTACTTGCTACAGCTGGTAATAACCGTCTTGGTGGTGACGACTTCGACCAGAGAGTTATCAACTGGATGGTTTCAACCTTTAAGGCTGAAACAGGTGTAGACCTAACAAACGACAATATGGCTATGCAGAGATTAAAGGAAGCTGCTGAAAAGGCTAAGATTGAGCTTTCTGGTGTAACCTCAACAGCTATTAACCTACCATATATCACAGCAGACGCAACAGGTCCTAAGCACCTTGACCTGACTCTAACAAGAGCTAAGTTTAACGAGCTTACAGCTGACCTTGTAGAAAAGACAATGGCTCCTGTAAGAAGAGCACTAAGCGATAGTGGTCTTTCAATCGGTGAGATCAACAAGGTTCTTATGGTTGGTGGTTCTTCAAGAATCCCTGCTGTACAGGAGGCTGTAAAGAGCCTTATCGGCAAAGAGCCATTTAAGGGTATTAACCCAGACGAATGTGTAGCTATGGGTGCTGCTATTCAGGGTGGTGTACTTGGTGGCGAGGTTGACGGCTTGTTACTACTAGACGTTACTCCACTTTCACTTGGTGTTGAAACAATGGGTGGCGTTATGACAAAGGTTATCGACCGTAACACAACAATCCCTACAAAGAAGAGCCAGATTTTCTCAACTGCTGCTGACAACCAGACACAGGTTGAAATCAATGTTCTTCAGGGTGAGCGTGAGTTTGCTCGTGACAACAAACAGCTAGGTCTGTTTGCTCTAACAGGTATTGCTCCTGCTATGAGAGGTGTACCACAGATTGAGGTTACATTCGATATTGACGCTAACGGTATTGTAAATGTATCTGCTAAAGACCTAGGCACAGGTAAAGAGCAGAAGATTACAATTTCTTCAAACACAAATATGTCTAAGGAAGACATCGAAAAGGCTGTAAGAGATGCTGAGCAGTATGCTGCTGAGGATAAGAAGCGTCGTGAAGAGGTAGACACAAAGAACGAGGCTGAAAACCTATGCTATCAGGCTGAAAAGCTTGTAAACGAGAGTGGCGACAAGATTAGTGACGAGGATAAGAATGCTATCCAGTCAAAGGTAAGTGCTACAAAGACAGCTATCGAGCAGAATGCAGTAGATGCTATTAAGATGGCTACTGAGGATCTACAAAAGACAGTTTACGAGGTTTCTGCTAAGCTATATCAGCAGGCTAACCCACAGGGTGCACCTGATATGGGTAATATGGGCAATATGGGTGGCAACCCAGCAGGTGGCAGTGACGGCAATGTATACGATGCTGATTTCACAGATGTTGAGTAATAAGAATTAATAATTTGTTTTAAAATTATAATAGATTTTAGTCACAGTATGTTGTATAATGTAAAATAGTGACTTTTTCCGAAAACAGGGCAGAAGTTACTTCTGCCCTGTTTGGGGTGTTGAGAATAAATTGGAAAATGTGGGTTTGTCGGGTACTCAAAGACTATCACAAACCCAAACTTAAAGTTTGGGTAAAGCCTTTTTAAAGGCTTTTGGGTCGAGGGCAACGCCCTCGTGGGATTTTAAAGGGCAACGCCCTTTAACTTCTCGTTAATTCCTAAAATGCCGTTGAAAACGGCATTTTAAAAAGACGACTATGAGTTTAGGGCGTTGCCCTAAAAACCCATAAGGGATTTCACATAATGCAACCAATCCCTATGGGATTGATTGCTGCAATCAATTTGCTTCGCAAATTGGTTGCATGACCCACCACCCTTTAAAAAGGGTGGACCTAAACTTTACGTTTTTTTCTATCAGTGTTTGTACGTTAGCCATACAAACCCAAATTCGTAAACTCACCCCTTAAAATTTTTCTGCTGACAGGAGGCATTATCTTGGCTGATAAAAGAGATTATTATGAAGTGATGGGTGTACCTAAGGGAGCTTCTGATGATGAATTAAAAAAAGCCTTTAGAAAATTAGCTAAGCAATATCACCCAGACCTTAACCCAGGTGATAAAGAGGCTGAAGCAAAGTTTAAAGAGGTTAACGAAGCATACGAGGTGCTTTCGGATAAAGATAAAAGAGCAAGATACGACCAATTTGGTCACGCTGGTGTAGACCCTAGCTATGGTGCAGGTGCTGCTGGTGGTAGTCCATTTGGTCAGGATATAGATTTAGGCGATATTTTCAATAGCTTCTTCGGTGGCTTTGGTGGTGGTGCCCGTACAAATCCTAACGCACCACGCAAGGGCTCTAATATAGAAACAACTATAATGATTTCATTTGAAGAGGCTGCAAAGGGCTGTAAAAAAACTATTACATATACAAACGAAAGTATATGTAACGAGTGTAGTGGCTCGGGTGCTGCTAAGGGTACTAATCCTAGAGTTTGTCCAAACTGTGGTGGTACTGGTCAGGTTCAGGTAAATCAAAGAACACCTTTTGGTGTTGTAAGAACCTCACGCACCTGCGACAGCTGTAGAGGTAAGGGTAAGGTTATTGAAACACCTTGTGCAAAATGTCGTGGTATGGGCAGAGTAAGAACAAAGCGTACAGTTGATGTTGATATTCCAGCTGGTATTAATGGCGAGATTTTACAGGTATCAGGACACGGTAACGCAGGCATTAACAATGGCCCTTATGGTGACCTTCATGTAAGAGTAGAGGTAAGACCACACCCTATTTTCGAAAGAAGAGGCGACAATGTTTGGTGTGAAATGCCTATAACCTTTACACAGGCTGCATTGGGTGCAGAAATTACAGTGCCAACACTTGACGGTAAGGTAACATATAGTATTCACGAGGGTACACAGCCTAACGATATATTCAAGCTAAAGGGTAAGGGTGTAACTCACCTTGGCAGTAAAACCCGTGGCGACCAGTTTGTAAAGGTTGTTATCGAGGTACCTAAGCATTTATCTGCAAAGCAAAAGGCTATACTAAAGGAATTTGACGGTACAGCAACAGATAAAAACTATGGCAAAAGAAAAGGCTTTTTTGATAAGCTTAAAACAATGTTTAATGAAGATAATAAATAAGTAAGGAAGTGTTACAGTGGAGTGGACAGAAGTAATTATTACCGTACCAGTAGAACAGGTTGACCTTGCAGGCGATATAGCACAAATGGTTGTTCCTTACGGAATTTATATTGAGGATTATTCTATGCTTGAGGATGAGGTTGAGGCAATCGCACGAATCAACCTTATTGACGAGGATTTATTGCAGAAGGACAGAACAAAGGGTATTGTTCATATCTATATAAGCCCAGAGGATAACCCTGTTGAGGCTGTTGCGTTCTTGACAGAGCGTTATACAGAGGCTGGCATACCTTGCGAAATCGGTACAACAGGCTGTGAGGAGCAGGATTGGCTTAACAACTGGAAGCAGTATTTTAACCCTATTGAGGTTGGAGAAAAGCTACTTATTCGCCCAACATGGCGTGATAAATACGACCCACAGGGTAGAGTTGTGTTAAATCTGGATCCAGGCTTAGCCTTTGGCTCTGGTACACACGAAACAACCCGACTATGCCTACAGGCTGTTGAAAAGTATACAACCGATAGCTCTACTATACTTGATGTAGGCTGTGGCAGTGGTATATTGGCTGTTGCTTCACTTTTGCTTGGTGCAAAAAGTGCTGTTGGTGTAGATATAGATGAAATGGCTGTTAAAACAGCAAGAGAAAATGCTGTGCTTAACAAGGTAGACGATAAATTTACAGTTCTTTCAGGTAACCTTACAGACAAGGTAGAGGGTAAATATAGCATAGTAGTTGCTAATATTGTAGCAGACGCTATAATTATGCTTTCTAAGGATATTAAAAACTTTATGTACGAAGACTCTTACTATATTATGAGTGGTATAATAGATACAAGAGTTGACGATGTTCTTAATGCTATTGAGGATACCTTTGAGGTAACTGAAAAGCTACTTGAAAATGGCTGGTGCTGTTTGGTAGCTAAGCTTAAAAAGTAAGGAGTAAGTAAAATGAGTGAATGTTCACACGATTGTGGTAGCTGTGGCAAGGAGTGTAGCTCTCGCACAGCACCAGAAAGTAAATATGATAAATTAAATGACGCAAGCTCTGTAAAAAAGGTTATTGGTGTACTAAGTGGTAAGGGTGGCGTTGGTAAAAGTATGGTAACATCTATGCTGTCTGTACTTTTCAACAGAAAGGGCTACAAGGTTGCTATATTAGACGCAGATATTACAGGCCCATCTATTCCAAAGGCATTTGGAATTAAGGAGCGTGCAAAGGCTTGCGACGCAGGTATTATTCCTGCAAAAACCTCTACTGGAATTGATGTTGTTTCAACAAATATGTTCCTTCCAAGCGATACCGACCCTACTGTATGGAGAGGCCCTGTTATTTCAGGTACTGTAAAGCAGTTCTGGAGCGAGGTTATCTGGGAAAACGAGGACTATATGTTTGTAGATATGCCACCAGGAACAAGCGATGTTGCTCTTACTGTATTCCAGAGTATTCCTGTTGATGGTATTGTAATAGTAACATCTCCACAGGACTTAGTTACTATGATAGTTGAAAAGGCTGTTAAAATGGCGAATATGATGGATATTCCTATACTTGGTATAGTAGAGAATAACAGCTACTTTATTTGCGATGAATGCAATAAAAAGCACTATATCTTTGGTGAAAGTAAAATAGACAGCATTGCACAGGGCTATGGTATACCTGTACTTGGCAAGCTACCAATATTGCCAACACTTGCACAGTGCGTTGACACAGGCAACATAGAGGCTTTCAATGGTGACTGGCTTGATGAGGGTGTAGAAACTATTATTAAGGCTACAAATAAATAATTTAATAAAAACAAAAGGCAAACAGTGATTTTAAAGTCACCGTTTGCCTTTATTTTATATATTGCTTTTGTTATGAATTAATACTAAACTCCAAAGATGTTTCATAGCATTCCTTAGCGTCTTCGGGTGGTATTTTCATAGTGTGCTTAGATGATAAAAATGCCCTTGGCAGATTATGAAATCCCCAGATACGTCTGCTTACAGCCTTTCTGTAATTCTTCTCCTTTGAGTCCAGCAATAAAATACATTCAGTAAGCTGATTAATCATAAATGTAGCAAATTCCTTGTATTTGTCAGAATAATTCTGGTTTCCATCTAATTTAGAAAGCATATCATCAGTTAAGTCCTGTATTTTGTGTAGCTCTTCCTCTAATGCTAAGCGATTCTTTTTGAAAAGCAGATTTTTGCTGTTATACTTTTTTAGTAGAATTGCTCTTGCATATATCTCCTCAGCAAGTCTTGCAACCATAATTTTTCACCACCTTGCTTTTTATTGTAGCACAAATAATATTTATTTTCAATGTAGTAGTTTTAGGTGGCTGTGTGATAACAGAGTGAAAAATTATTTTTCTTTTTAGATAATTCCTAAAAGAAAAAGTACAAGCAGTAATAAAAGAATACATAAGACTATTGCTAATATATTAAACAGCGTTTTTATTTTCTTGAATGAAGCCTTGTCGAGCTTGTCTGTCAGCTGAAACAGCTTGATAGCACCTGATACGGAATACATTAATCCGAATGTTACACCGTAAACAGATAGTGTTTGAAAACAGGTATGTACTCTTTCTAGTTGAAATACAACTATTATAAAAAGAATAGCAAAGCAAACAGCATATCCGATTGTATATACAGATAATTCTTGCTTTATATTTTCCTTTTCTGCTGTTGTGTATTCCGATACTATTTCCAGAGTTTCCTTTAAATCCTCGTTCATAATATCACTATTCCTTTCTCCGTTTAAAAGCTCACGTATATCAATACTGTAAAAATCTGCAAGCTCAACTATAATTGACAGGTCGGGCATATTGTTGCCATTCTCCCAGCGTGATATAGTTCTTCCTGAAACATTAAGCCTTTCTGCAAGCTGTTCCTGAGTCAAGCCTTTTTCTGTTCTTAGCTCTCGTAAAAATGATCCGATTTTTTTCTGATCCATCAGATTGTTCCTCCTTTGCTATTTGTATGATAATCTGAAACGAAGCTTTTTAACACGACACAAAGTGAGAAATGCCGTATTTATGCTCTGGACACCTATGTCTAGTCGTTAAATTTGTCTTAAATAAGGTTATTTTAGCATATAAATAGGATAAATACAAATTGATATGAGAAAGATATTCAGCTTTTATAATTAAGAATATGGCTTTGCCTGTATTGGTACTGTAAATAATTTTTTTATACATTTTCTGTAATTTGTTCAGTAACGAATAGCTGAGCAATATAGTATGTTGAAACAGCTAATCGTTTTGATATAATAATATTGAACGATATGTTCGGTAACGAATTTATTGTATCAAAAATAAATATACAGGTCACTAGGAGGACAATATGAAAACAGAGAGAAATATTTTAGTAGCTTTTATCCTTAATCTATCATTTTCTATTTTTGAATTTTTTGGTGGTATTTTTACAGGTAGTGTGGCAATCGTTTCTGACGCAGTACACGATCTAGGCGATGCAACAAGCATTGGTATATCGTACCTCTTAGAGAGAAAAAGCAAGAAGGAGCCTGACGAAAAATATACCTATGGCTATACTCGCTATTCTGTTATAGGTGGTCTTATTACAACACTTATTCTTTTAACAGGCTCAGCCATAATGATATATAATGCTATCAGAAGAATCATCACACCTGCCGAGCTTAACTATAACGGAATGATTATATTTGCTGTTGTAGGTGTTTGCGTGAATTTTTGTGCTACATTATTTACTCGTGAGGGTGACTCGCTGAATCAAAGGGCAGTTAATCTACATATGCTAGAGGATGTTCTGGGCTGGGCTGTTGTATTGGTAGGAGCTATTGTAATGAGATTTACAGATTTTGCACTTATTGATCCAATTATGTCAATTGGTGTATCTCTATTTATTATTATCAATGCAATCAGAAATCTTAAAGAGGTTGCAGACCTGTTTCTTGAAAAAGCACCACATAATATTGATGTATCAGAAATAAAAGAGCATATTGAAGAAATTGATGGTGTTCTTGATGTTCACCATATTCACCTTTGGAGTATGGACGGACAAAACAACTTTGCTACAATGCATATTGTTACTGACATTGAGCCACATAAAATAAAGGAAGAAATCCGTGAGGAGCTACGTGAGCACGGAATAAATCACGTAACAATAGAAACAGAAGCAAGCTCTGAGCAGTGCCTTGAAAAGCACTGCCATATAGAGCCAGCCAAAGCCTCTGTACACGCACACCACCATCATCACCATCACCATTCTCATTAAGCTATAAGGCTTTATGCTCAGTAAAAGCACCTGTCAGATAGCTTACTATATATGCTGTATATCTACCTTGTATATTAATAATAATGAAATAGTATTAAGTGTGATTTTCTCTAATTATTCAAACTTACTTATTGTTATAATTATATATGTGTGGTATAATTTGCTTTAAGATTATGTTATTGGAGAGTGTAAAGTGAAAAGTAAAATTTCAAAAGCAGTGTCTGTTATAATATCACTTAGCCTGTGTGTTATGTTAGGTGGCTGTAAGGGTGTAGAGATGGTTGCTGAAATCGTCAGTGGCAAATCTGCTGATAATTATAATCAGATAAAAACAATAACAGCAGAGTCTGAATATACAGAAATAGAACTTAATTATGCTTATAATTCACTTGAAAATGATGAAGAAAAACAGCTTTATAAAGAAATAGAAAGTGTTGTAAATGCTGTAAGCAACGAAGAGGAGGACGGTCTTTACTCTATGCAGGAAATAGAGCTAAAGGGTGTAAATCTTACAGAGGGAGCTATAAGAGTTGTAATAGAAGCGTTTAATTGCGATCATCCTGAGGTGTTCTGGATTTCAAATACATTTGGCTATTATTCTGATAAAAAAATGACTATGGTTCATTTGTATTCAGAATTTGGTGGTGCTGATATTAATATTATGCAGGCTAAGCTGAATAACGAAATTCAAAGCTTTATATCAGATATGCCTTTGGGGTTGAGCGAATATGAAAGAGAAAAGTTTATTCACGACAAGCTTATAAACAACTGTGTTTATGATGTAAACGCAGATGCCTCACAGGGGGTACAGTCGGCATTTACTATGTATGGTGCATTGGTTGAAAAATCAGCAGTATGCGAAGGCTATACAAAGGCAATGCAATATTTACTTAAGCTTGTTGGTATAGAGTCGATAACAGTAAACGGTTACAGCAAAAGCGAGCTTCATCAGTGGTGTATGGTAAATGTAGATGATAAATGGTATCATCTTGATATAACCTGGGATGATCAGGATGCTAACGAAGACCATGAGGCTAGTGTGCTATACACATACTTTAATACTACTGATTCATATATAGAAAGCGATCACAAAATAGCCAGAACCTATACACATATATCAGAGGCTGATTTGTGTGGAAAGGATGGAAACGACGCAGTGCTTTTCAATCTTCCACTACCACGCTGTGATTCTAAGGACGCTTTTTATTTCAATATGGATGGTGCTATGTTTACTGCTTTTGATGACTATGATTGCTATGACAGCATAGTGAATAAGCTTTATAATGCTTCAATGAATAAAGAGGGTAGCTTTAGTATAAAAATTTCAGAGGAGCTTGATTATAACGACACTATCGACAAGCTTTTCTATAATGAACCATACGAGTTTTTTGAGTATACAGCAGATGTAAATAAGATGATGGATACAGATTATAGAATAAAGGATAATCTTTCTATAATTACCTACGAAGAGCAGGGTTTGGTTCAGATACAGCTGAAATACGAATAATTATTAAAGCCTTACACTATTTTATATGTGTAGGGCTTTTATGCTATAATAAACATTTAAGGAGGATAAGCAATGGAGCCTAAGGATTATATTGTAAAGGATATACAGGGCGAATACGCAATACTTACAGATTTAAAGGATGAAAGCGAGCTTTTTATAGCTATGGCACTTTTACCTGTTGATACAACCATAAACACAAAGCTACATTATGAAAATCTTATGTATGAAATAATAGAATAAGAGAGATTATAAATCATTATTAAAATAAAGGATGTATGTATAATGAAATCTTACAGAAAAGAATTATTTTTTAATATACCTGAACGCAGAGGCATTGTAAACATTACACAGCAGGTGCAGATGGCTATTAACGAAAGTGGAATAAAGGAAGGTCTTGTGCTTGTAAATGCAATGAATATTACTGCAAGTGTGTTTATAAATGATGACGAGCCTGGATTGCATAACGATTATGAGGTATGGCTTGAAAAGCTTGCACCAGAAAAGCCATATAATCAATATGCACATAATGGCTTTGAGGATAACGCAGACGCACACCTGAAAAGAACTATTATGGGCAGAGAGGTAGTATGTGCAATTACTAAGGGCAGACTTGATTTTGGAACATGGGAACAGATTTTCTATTATGAGCTTGACGGAAAGCGAAGAAAGCATGCTCTTATAAAAATTATAGGTGAGTAAATCAAAGCTTAAAAGGAATGATTACTACTGAGTGTATAAAAAATTTAAATCAAGCATTAAAAATAACTTTATGTAGAATTATTTTATATAGAGCTGTTTTTTATAACTTTATTTTTGTAAAAATTACTATTATTTTCAAAAAAACAAGCAAAAGTATGATAATTATGATATAATAAAATAGTAAATTTGTTTATTGATGTTTAGCTTTAGAATAGAATAATAAATTTGGATTTGTAGGAGAGTTACGGATTAGCACAAACCCAAACCTAAAGTTTGGGTAAAGCCTTTTCAAAGGCTTTTGGGTCGAGGGCAAAGCCCTCGTGGGATTTTAAAGGGCAACGCCCTTTAACTTCTCGTTAGTTCCTAAAATGCCGTTTTTAACGGCATTTTAAAAAGACGATTATGAGTTTAGGGCTTCGCCCTAAAAACCCACAAGGACGCTGTCCTTGACCTGCCACCCTTTAAAAAGGGTGGACCCAAACTTTACGTTTTTTCTCTATCGTAGTTTGTGCGTTAGCTCACACCGACAAATCCAAATTTATCTACAGCTAAATAAAAGCTAAGCTCAATAAATAAATCTAAAAAATATTAAAGAAAGGGTGTAAACTAAATGTTTATGAAAAAGAGTAACAAAGGTAAAAAAACATTAAGTGCAGTGCTTGGTATGGTAATGGGTATGTCTGTTTTTACATCAACAGCTATTACTGCAGGTGCTGTAACAGAAGCTGTTGTAAATGATGAAACAACAGCTCAAATATTATCTGCACAGACAGCAGAAAAGGCTACAGCAACAGCAGGTAAAACATTATATCTGAAGCCAAACGCAAACTGGATTAAATCAGACGCACGCTTTGCGATCTATGTAACAGGCAAAAGTGGCTCACAGTGGATATCAATGACAGATTTGGGTGACGGCTACTATTCAGCAGATGTACCAGCAGGAGATTATACAAGCGTTCAATTTGCAAGAATGGATCCAAAAAATGCTACTAACTCAAATGCTACTAAATGGAATTATTCTGAAACAATGACAATTCCAACAGACAAGAATAACTGCTTTACACTAAATGCTAGTGAGTGGAATGATGCAAAGGGTGCTTGGAGTGTTTACATTTCAAAGGCTTCTCTGAAAAAGCTATATCTAAAGCCAAACGCAAACTGGATTAAGTCAGATGCACGCTTTGCAATGCTGGTATCTGATTCAAAGGGTAACTCAGAGTGGGTATCAATGGAGGACGCTGGTGACGGCTACTACACAGCTTATGTACCACCAATAGAGGATTCAGAGTATACAAAGGTTAAGTTTGCAAGAATGGATGGTAACAAATCTGAGAATACAGCAACAAGCATCTGGAACTACTCAAAGGAAATGACATTCCCAACTAAATCCTCTACAACAAATAGCTACGAAATAGATGACGCTCAGTGGAATGAGGGAACAGGTAAATGGACTGTATTTACTCCAACAGTACACAAGATAAAGGCTGTATATCTAAAGCCAAATCTTAACTGGACATATAACAAGTACAATAAAGAAGCAAGATTTTCAGTGTATCTATATGGTGGCGAGAGTCCAGCAACATGGGTATCAATGACAAAGGTTGAAGACGGTAACTATAAGGCTGAAATTCCAGAGGGTGACTATCCAAAGGTTCAGTTTGCTAGAATGGATGTAAATACAACTACAAACAACTGGGAAAGCCTATGGAATGATTCAGCTGAAATGGAAATCCCAACAAATGGTACAAACCGTTTTGTTTTAGGCGATGATCAGTGGAACACAGCTGAAGGTATGTGGGACTCTATTACAGAGCTAAAAACACTATACCTAAAGCCAAATGCTAACTGGATAAATAATAAGTACAACAAGCCAGCAAGATTCTCAGCATATCTATATGGTGGCGAGAGTCCAGCAACATGGGTATCAATGACAAAGCAGGCTGATGGTATATATAAGGCTGTAATGCCAGTTGGTCACTTTACAAAGGTTATCTTCGTAAGAATGGATGTAAATACAACAGAAAACAAATGGGATTATAACTGGAATGAATCAACACCACAGAGAATCCCAGTAAACACAACAGATACATTTACACTAAATGCTAACGACTGGAACTCTGCAATGGGTGTATGGAGTGCTCATAATGATGAAGAGCTTGTTGAGAAATTCACAGAGGCAACTTTCGATGTTAAAAAGGGCGATGTAGTAAACTATTGGGTAGAGCTAACAATTCCAGAAGGTGGAGCAGATGTTGCTGGCTGGGCGATTGATATGAACTACGACAAGAATATGTTTACTGCTAACGAGGACTTTGTTGATGGTTATTCTTTTGTACTAGGCAATAGTGCTGTTGATTATGCACTAGGCTTAACTACTAAGGTACCTTCATTACCTGGTAGTGCCATAGCACAGGCTAACTTTGAGAATGCAGGCAGAGTAAGCATAGTAGAAGCTAATTATAATGGCTTGAAATACAAGGGCACAACAACTAAAATGGTATGTATCCAGCTTGTAGCTACTGCAAGTGGCAAAACTACTCTTTCATATAACCTAAAAGAATTAGTTAACACAGATTATAAACAAACTTACTTTGACTCAACTGAGCAGAAGCCAATAAATGGTGCAAATATTGCTTTAAAATACAGCATTAAGTAATAATTTACATAATAGCTACTATTAACTGCAAAGAAGGGATATTAAATGAAAAGAGTACTTATAATCTTTATGGTTGCGTTTATGTGCGTGTTCACCTTTGGATGCGTAAATGAATCAGAAATGCCATTTAATGGTGAAATTGAATTTCACAGTATAGCTTTAACTGTGCCTGAAAAATTTATCAGAGATTCTACCCAAAGCACAGAGGATTTCTGGGTTTTTGAGAATGGAATCTATTCAGAGCTTATTTTAATATCCCGAAAAGATATTGCAGGCGATGCTTCTGCTTTGCTTGACGATTATGTGGAGAGTATGAAAAAGGTTGACGCCGATAGTAAGAGGATAACCTTTTTAGATGGTGACGCTGTGCTTTCTGCATACTATTTGGAGGATGTTTATTGTCAGGAAATTTTATTCCCTTACAATAATTCCTTTTATGCTGTAGCTCTTAGAGGTGGAGATGAAACTGCTTTTAAGGAGCTTACAGACACTATCAAGCTGATTGAAGCAACTGAAAAAGCAGAAGTATAATATGTAACAATAGAGGAACAGATGTTATCAGGTTAATGTCTGTTCCTTTTATTTTGTAATAAATATCTATTAACAGGTAGTATGATAAGGTTAATTTATAATTTTGTTGAATTATTGACAATTTATTAAAATTATAGTACGATCTAATATAAGTATAAATATATGCTATAATGATATTTACTTTATTTTCTATGTTAAATAAAGCAATTTATTTAAAATCAGAAGGTGTAATAAAATGAAAAGAATTCCCTTTAATGTTCCCCCATATATCGGAAAAGAAGATGAATATATAAAAAAGGCAATAGACAGCAGAAAAATCTGTGGCGATGGTGAGTTTACAAGGCTGTGTAATTCAAAGCTTGAGGAATTAACAGGAAGCAAAAAAGCACTTATAACTACCTCGGGTACATCTGCACTTGAAATGTCTGCTTTGCTTGCAGATATAAAAGAGGGTGACGAGGTTATTATGCCTTCTTATACATTTGTTTCTACTGCAAATGCTTTTGTGCTAAGGGGTGCAAAAATCGTTTTTGTGGATATTCGTCCTGACACAATGAATATAGATGAAAGGCTTATTGAGTCTGCAATTACCTCAAAAACAAAGGCTATTGTACCTGTGCATTATGCTGGTGTAGCCTGCGAAATGGACACAATATGCGAAATAGCAAAAAAGTATAATTTAGTAGTAATAGAAGATTCTGCACAGGGCGTTATGAGCTACTACAAAGGCAGGGCACTTGGCTCAATAGGTGAATTTGGCTGTTACAGCTTTCACGAAACTAAAAATTACAGTATGGGCGAGGGTGGTGCTGTGCTTATAAATCGTGAAGACTTGGTGGAGAGAGCCGAAATTATCAGAGAAAAGGGTACAAACCGAACTAAGTTTTTCAGAGGACAGGTTGATAAATACACATGGGTAGATATTGGCTCTTCATATCTGCAAAGTGAGCTTAATTGTGCATATCTTTATGCTCAGATAGAAAACCCTGATATAATAAACGAAAACAGACTTAAGGCTTGGAATAAATATTATGAGCTGTTAAAGCCACTTCAAGCCGAGGGCTATATAGAATTGCCTTTTATCCCTAAGGAATGTACTCATAATGCACATATGTTTTATATAAAGGCTAAGGATTTAGAGGAACGCACAAGGCTTATAGCCTTTTTAAAGGAAAAGGGCGTTAATGCAGTTTTTCATTATATACCTCTGCATTCCTCACCAGCAGGTAAGAAATTTGGTATATTTAACGGTGAGGATAAATATACCACAAAAGAAAGCGAAAGATTATTGCGTTTACCTATGTACTATGGCATAGAGGAGAATGATGTTATCTATATAGCTGAAAAGGTTAGAGAGTTTTATAAGGGGTAAAGAGAATTACGACAGTTTGCGTAAATCAGATATGAAAATTGCTATGTGTATAGAGGGGAGGATTTGCTGTGATTACCAAATTAAAAAATATAGGTACAGTTATTACTGGTAATACACCAAAGACATCTGAAGAAAAAAATTATGCTACTCCTGATATACCTTTTGTAAAACCGAGCGATTTGTGTAATGAGACAATAACATTGATTGATGACACAGAATTTCATATATCAGAATATGCAAGGGATAAAGCAAGAATTGTTCCTGTTAATAGTGTTTTTATGACTTGCATAGGTATAATTGGAAAAGTTGGTATAAATAATTGTGAATGTGCATTTAATCAGCAAATTAATGTGGTAGTACCTAACACAAAAAAATGCTTGTGTGAATATTTGGCATATGCATTAGTTAATAAAAAAGATATTATACAAGCAACAGCAAATGCTCCTGTTGTGCCGATATTGAATAAAACACAATTTGAAAATATAGAGATAGATATACCTAATCTTGAAAAACAAAAAGAGGTAGTAGCTGTACTTACAAAAATCGACTATCTGATAAGTACTCGAAAACAACAGGTTTTAAAACTTGATGAACTTATCAAATCCCGATTTATCGAGATGTTTGGAGATCCTATTAGAAACGAAAAAGAGTGGCTTCGTTTAACATTAGGTGACATATGCGAAATAGGTTCAAGTAAACGAGTTTTTGAAAAAGACTATGTTCCAAACGGTATTCCTTTTTTTAGAACAAAAGAAATTGTTGAACTTTCAAAAGGAAACAAAATAAGTACAGAGTTATTTATTACTAAAAAGCATTTTGAAACATTAAAAAAAGCATATGGCGTTCCTAAAAAGAACGATCTTCTAATATCGGCAGTAGGTACTATTGGTACTATTTGGATAGTTAGTGGGGATTTTGAATTTTATTTTAAAGATGGAAATTTAATCCAGATTAAATCATCTGATAGTTTTAATTCGATTTTTATGAAATACCTGCTAAACGAATTGATTGCTAATTATAAAAAGGAAATGTCAACAGGAACAGCGTATTCCGCTTTAACTATCGCTGGACTTAAAAAAATGTTGGTTTATGATGTTCCGTTAGCACTACAAAACGAGTTTGCAACCTTTGTCGAACAAACTGACAAATTGAAATTTGAAGCTAAACAAAGCCTTGAAAAGCTTGAAATGTTAAAGAAAGCTTTAATGCAAGAATATTTCGGATAAGGTAAAAAGCGTTATTTATCCGATAAAAACATAATCTATAATTTATCAAATACCCCAAATGTTACTTAACGAAAGGTAATATATAATATGAAAAAGCTAGTTATTATTGGTGCAAATGATTTTCAGAATCAGCTTATTTTAAAGGCGAAATCATTGGGCTATCAAACCTATGTGTTTGCTTGGGCAGACGGTGCAGTTGGCAGAGAAAATGCCGACTTTTTTTACCCTATAAGCATAGTAGAAAAGGAAGAAATTCTTGAGGAATGTAAAAAAATCAAGCCAGATGGTATATGCTCAATTGCCTCTGACCTTGCTACCATTACTGTAAACTATGTAGCCGAAAATCTTGGTTTGCCTTGCAATGCTACAAGCAATACAAAAATGCAGACAAATAAGTTTGAAATGAGAAAAGCCCTGAAAAACGCTGGCATACCTTGCCCAAAGTTTATAATTGCTGATGAGAGCTTTAATATAAAAGAAATCGAGGGCTTTAAATTCCCTGTTATTGTAAAGCCTACCGACCGTTCTGGCAGTAGAAATATAATGAAGCTGGAAACTGCAAACGGAATTGAAAGGGCTATAAAGGAAGCCTGTGAAACCTCGTTTGAGCATAGGGCTATTGTAGAGGAATATATCTATGGCGATGAATACAGTATGGAAACCATATCTCATAATGGCAAGCATACATTCTTAGCGATAACTAAAAAGTATACAACAGGAGCACCTAATTTTATAGAAACAGGTCATATTCAACCGTCAGATTTATCGCCACAGCTTCAGCAAAGAGCAATAGAAACTATATTTAAGGCACTTGACGCTCTAAAGGTAGAAAACAGTGCTGGTCATTCTGAATTTAAGGTTGACAACGAGGGTAATATAAGAATTATAGAAATTGGAGCAAGAATGGGTGGAGATTGCATAGGCTCTGACCTTGTATATCTTTCTACGGGCAATGATTTTATGAAAATGGTTATAGATGTTGCCTGTGGCAATAAACCAGAAATTATAGAAAATCCATCGAATAAAAAGGCTGAAATCAGATTTATTTTTAATGAAAAGGATTTAGAGGATTTTAATAGCTTTAAAAATGAAAATCCTGAAAGCCTGTATCGTGTAAGTGAATTTGAAATGGAAAATCTTGGCAGGGTGTCAGACAGCTCGTCAAGAATAGGCTATTATATCATAGCTGATAAGTAATATTTGGAGGTATCTATGAAGCAGAAAAGAATTATGATTCTTGGTGCTGGCAGAGGTCAGGTTGATTTGATTAAGGCATCTAAAAAACTTGGCTATGAGGTAGTTGTTGCAAGTATAGAGGGTAATTACCCTGGCTTTGCTTTAGCAGACAAAATATGCTATGTTGATATAAGCTCACCAAAGGCTGTTTTGGAGTCTGCAAAGGAATATAAGATTGACGCTATAGCAACCTCTTGCCTTGATACAGGCATTACAGCGTTGGGCTATACCTGTGAGAAGCTTAACCTTACTGGCTTGTCAGCAACCTCTGCAAGGCTTTCGGGCGATAAGCTACTTATGAAGACAGCTTTTATGGAAAACGGAGTAAATACTGCAAAGTATATAAAGGTAGACTCTGAAAGCGAGCTTGAGGCTGTAGCAGAAAAGCTGAAATTCCCTCTTATTGTAAAGGCAGTAGACCTACAGGGAAGCCGTGGAATAAACATTGTTGAGTCAGCTGATAATCTAGCCGAGGCCTACAGAAAAACAATGGCAGAAACCTCGAAGAGCTTCTGCATAATAGAGGAATTTATAGACGGCTACGAATTTGGTGCACAGGCATTTGTGTATAATAATGAGGTGCTGTATGTGTTGCCTTGTGGAGATATAACCTATATGGGTAACACTAAAATTCCTGTTGGTCATTATGCTCCACTTGAGGTAGATGAAGCTATACAAAAGGATATTGAAGAAAATGTTAAAAATGCAATAAAGGCAATAAAGCTTGATAACTGTGCTGTTAATGTTGATATGATTATGAAAGACGGTAAAATATATGTTATTGAGCTTACAGGCAGAATAGGTGCCAACTGCTTGCCAGAGCTGTCTTCTATTTATTATGGTATTGATGTGTATAGTATGATAGCAAAAACAGCTATGGGAGAAAATCCAAAGCAGTATTATCTTGAAAATAAAAAAGAGCCAACAGCCTGCTATGCAAAAATGCTTGTATCAGAAAAAACAGGTGTGCTTAAGGCTATAAAAAATAATAATAAAGAAAATGACGATATAACAGATATTACCTTTTTTGTAAAAGAGGGAGATACAATTAACAGGTTTACAAATTCACGAGATTGTATAGGACAGGTAGTAGTGAAGGGAAAGAGCCTTGACTACTGTAAACAGCTTGTTGATAGGGTTATATCTGATATAGAGCTTGTACTGGAGTAAATTCGGAGGAAAAATAATGTTTGTTTCTGAAACTGCAAGTGTGCAGAAGGTTCAGGGTGCTGTATCAGCCAAAATATATAATAATTGTAGAGTAGTTGATACCACACTTGCCGACAATGCAACAATCGGTGATAATTCAAGAGTGTTTAACAGTAGCCTGGGTAATGAGGTACATATACAAAGAGAGGCTATGATGTACTCAACCGTTGTTGGCGACTATACCTATACAGGACGAAATTTTACAGCATGGCATTCAAAAATAGGAAAATTCTGCTCGATTTCGTGGAATGTAAGCATTGGTGGAGCCAACCACGACTACGAAAGAGTAACAACCCACGCTTTTCTATATTCAAACGACTACGATTTTTTAAACGGAAGAACAGGCTATAACAGATTTGAGGACGAATGTGTTATAGGCAATGATGTGTGGATTGCAGCTAATGCCTGTATATGTCGTGGTGTTGTTATTGGTGACGGTGCAGTAATAGGTGCAGGTGCAGTAGTAACAAAGAATGTTGAACCCTATACTATTGTTGCAGGAGTACCAGCAAAGCCTATAAAAAAGCGTTTTTCTAACGATATTATAAATATATTACTAGAAAGCCAGTGGTGGAATTTACCGTCACAGGTTATTCGTGATAATTTTGAGCTGTTTAACAGTAAGCCAGATATAAATATAGCAAAAGAAATTTTAGCTCTTAAAAAGAAACTTGAAGGAGATAATAAATGTTAATTTCAGTTGCAATTCCATGCTATAATTCTTCAAAAACACTTCCTGTTGTTGTTGAAGAAATAAAAAAGGTATTTGCACAAAATAGCAAATACGACTATGAAATAGTGCTGGTTAATGATAATTCACCAGATAATACATTTGAGGTTATACAAGGCTTGTGTAAAGAAAATCCTAACATTATCGGTGTTGATTTGTCGAAAAATTACGGTCAAAGCTCTGCACAAATGGCAGCTGTAAACCATCTGAATGGCGATATTGCTGTTTTTATGGACGATGACGGACAGCACCCACCAGCTGAATTATTTAAGCTTGTTGAGCAGATAGAAAACGGCAACGACCTTGTTTTTGCGTGCTTCCCACAAAAGAAGCATTCTGCCTTTAAAAGAATTACAAGCAATCTTAATTCAAAGCTTTTAGAGGCTACCAACAGAAAGCCTAAGGATATAAAAATAACAAGCTATTTCGCACTAAGTAAGCTGGCTATAGGCTCACTCAGAGAATATAAAAGTCCATATCCCTCAATCTGTGGCTATATGCTACAGATAACACGAAGAATTGTAAATGTAGAAATACAGCACAGAGAAAGACTTGCAGGCACAAGCAATTATAACCTTAAAAAGCTTATAAAGCTATGGCTACAGGGCTTTACAAACTTTTCAATAGCTCCACTTCGTTTTGCGTCTATGCTGGGCTTTGCGTTTGCTATACTGGGCTTTATAGCAATGTTGTATTATATTGTTTGTAAATTGGTATTGCCTAATGTTGCAGTGGGCTTTACCTCAATAGTTTCGCTTATACTTATAATCGGTGGTCTTATTATGCTAATGCTTGGCATTATAGGTGAGTATATCGGTAGAATATATATTCTGCTTAGCAATATGCCACAGTATCAGGTAAGAGATGTAATTAACAAAGAGGAGGGCTTAGATGAAGCTGGAAAAACAGACAAAAAAGAGTAATGCGAAATATTATCTCTTTTTACATATACTTCTATGTGTTTATTCTCTTAGTGGTGTATGCTCAAAGCTGGCATCAAAAGAGGAATTTTTATCATTTAATTTCTGCTTTTTCTACGGATTAATACTAATAAATTTGTTTGTTTATGCAATTATATGGCAACAGCTATTAAAGCACCTAAACCTTACAACAGCCTTTTGTAATAAAGCAGTCAATATAATATGGGGCTTGCTGTGGGGCTTGATTATTTTTCAGGAGGCTATTACCTGGAATATGATATTAGGTGCATTAATAGTAATTGTAGGAGTAATTGTAGTGGTGATGTCTGATGAATAAGCTTGTATTTGTACTTATATATTTAACAGGTGTTTTTGTTTCGGCTATTGCACAGATATTGCTTAAAAAAAGTGCCGAAAAAACCTATGACAGCAAAATTAAAGAGTATCTTAATCCGTATGTAATAATTTCTTACTCAATATTTTTAGGTGCAACCTTCTGCACAATATTTGCGTATTCGGGCATACCACTTTCATTTGGCCCTATATTGGCAGCATCTGAATATATATTTGTTGCAGTATTGAGTAAATTAATTCTTAAAGAAAAAATCAACAAAAAGAAAATTACAGGACTAGCTATAATCTGCTTGGGGATTATAGTATTTGTTATGAAATGATAAAAACAAAAATAAAAACTCTTCACATTGCAAAAGCCTTGTGAAGAGTTTTTTAAAATTGATTATTAGTTTTTATAGCTCGTCAGTTTCTGAGATTTCGCCAATGCTGTTCATAAATTCTTCTATTGCATCATCAAAATCCTGAACCTTCTCTGTGGTGCTATCGCTTTCTTCGTTTAATGCTGAGGCTTCAGCCTCGTCAAGCTTTTTATCATTAGCTTGCTTTTCACGTAAGTATTGATCCATTATAATACCTATACAAATAGCTGCTAAAATCTGTAAAGCATAGAAAACAATAGTCATAACTGTTCCGTTGGTTACCTTTGCAATTACATTGTAATCCAACTGAATCAACAAAAAGTCTACAAACAATACTGCTACAACCTTGCCAGTAACGCTATAGCCAAACAGTTCACAGCACATTATAATTATAGGGATAAGTAAGAACAAATCAGGTAGTTTGAATAGTAGAGCCAATACAATAAGAAGAACTACAAGTAATGTTAAACCACATTTCAAGAAGCTATTGTAAAAGTTAGGTACAAGCTTTTTAAAAGCAAAGGTTATACCTACTGCAATTGCAGCTATAAGCATAAATACCCATTGCTCGGCAAAAACATTTACGATAATGTTCAATTTTTCCACATCCTATTATATAATTTACCACTAAATTATAGCATATAGATAAATATATTTAAAGTGCTTTTTAAAAATTATTGAAATATTAATAATTTTTTAATAAAATTGCTGACATAAAAGAGATATTGTTTAATGCTTGTAGTACAGGGTGCTTTCTGGCTGTAAAAATTTAAGCCGAAGGCTGTGTTTAAATAGGTATTAGTATTAAGCCTTTATAAACAAATATAACCAAGTAATCACACAATATTTATATAGCTATTAAAAGATTTAAAACTGTTGACTTATCTTTTTTTATATTATACAATTAAGTATAAAACATATATGCTGTGTGCTTTATTGCTGATATTGTGTATATCAGCCTTAGCCCTGAATATGCATTTTAAAGAAAAATAAATGAAATACTGCTTAAAAGGTATTAAATCAAAGCTCTTATAAAAGCAAAATAATAATCTGGAGGAGTTTATATTGATAACATTGTATCTTGCAGTGCCTTGCTATAATGAAGAAGCAGTTTTGAAAGATACATCAATTAAACTGCTAAAAAAATATAATCAGCTTATTAAAGAAAATAAAATATCAGAAGAAAGCCGTATTGTTTATATAGATGATGGCTCTACTGATAAAACCTGGGAGCTTATAACAGAGCTTCATAGAGTAAGCCCGTTGATTTCAGGCTTGAAAATGAGCCGAAACAGAGGGCACCAGAATACACTTTTGGGTGGTCTTATTACCCTTAAGGATTATGCAGATGCTGTTATATCAATAGATGCCGATTTACAGGACGATATAAATGCTATAGACGGTATGCTTGACAGATATTACGAGGGCTGTGACATAGTATATGGTGTACGCAAAAAGCGTGATACCGATACATTTTTTAAACGCTTTACAGCTGAAAGCTTTTATAAAATACTTAAGGCAATGGGAGCAGAGGTTGTATTTAACCATGCTGATTTTCGTTTGATGAGCAAAAGAACAATAGAGGCTCTTGCAGAGTTTAAAGAGGTTAATCTGTTTTTACGTGGTATGGTGCCAATGGTGGGCTTTAAAACAGGTGTAGTAGAATATGATCGTTTTGAGCGTACTGCTGGCGAGAGTAAATACCCACTTGCAAAAATGCTTGCACTTGCATGGCAGGGTGTAACCTCGCTTAGTGTTAAGCCTATACGAATGATTATGTGCTTAGGTATAACAATATTTTTTATTGCAATACTGTTTGGCTTGTATTCTTTGTTTTCGTATTTCTTTGGCTTTACTGTTTCGGGCTGGACAAGCACCTTTGTGTCAATATGGGCAATAGGTGGACTACAGCTGTTTGCTATTGGTGTAATAGGTGAATATTTAGGTAAAATATACCTCGAAACAAAGCAAAGACCACGCTTTATAATCGAAGAATTTATAAACGACTCTACCACTGAGATAAGCAGTAGAGAACCAGAGAAAAATTTTATGAGGTGAGATAATGAAAAGATTAATTTCTGTTATAATGGTAGTATGTATGGTATGCATTACAATGTTTTGCAGTGGCTGTGGTAAAACCTCTGCAAGTAAGCTACCAGAGCAGTACAGAACACCAGATATGAGCTTTAAAGGACTAAATTTAGAGTGCGTGACAGGTGGAGATAGACATACTATGGTAAGAAATACTATGGTACAAATGGATCTTCCAGAATTTATAATAGCTGATCAGGCACAAAAGGGTAACGAGATAGAATCAATTATGGTTACAGAATCAACAGCAGAGCCATTTCACGAAACACAGACAGTAGCTGTATTTAATGTTGAGATTGATTCTAAGGGTGGAGATATTCCTTCAGGTCAATACTATATTGCAGCATATTTTACCTATGATACATCTAAGCCAGAGGATGTAAAAATGTACCTTATCAATTATTGCTTTGTAGATAATTATGTAGTTGACAAAACAACAACAGGTTTATTTACAGATTGCTATGAAAAGGTTAAGGATCAGTTTTAATAAAATAATCTCTTTTATAACCGTTAATATTTTTTAACGGTTATATTTATGTGAAAGGAAATATTATGACTCAGGATAAGCTTACAGCCTTAAGAAACAGGCTGATGGAAAATGAATTTTCTAGAATGAATAATATGCAGAGAGAAGCTGTATTTACAACAAAAGGCCCTGTACTTATACTTGCTGGTGCAGGCAGTGGCAAGACAACTGTGCTTGTAAACAGAATAGCAAATCTTGTAAGCTGGGGTAGTGCCTATAACAGTAGCTATTTTAAAGAGCCACTTACAGATGAGGAGCTTACAGAAATTGAGCTTGCTGTAAATAATAAAACAGAGCTAAGAGAAGAGCTGAAGAAAAAGCTTTATGTTTCTCCGGCAAAGCCATGGCAAATTCTTGCTATTACCTTTACAAACAAGGCAGCAGGAGAGCTGAAGGAGAGAATAATAGCAAGAATACCAGAGGCAACTGATATTTGGGCTTCTACCTTCCATTCTACCTGTGCCAGAATTTTAAGAAGATATGGTGAAAGATTAGGCTACACAAGCAAGTTTACAGTTTACGACACAGACGATCAACGCAGACAGATGAAGGAAATACTTAAAGCTATGAATGTAGACGAAAAGGTATTGCCTCACAGAAGTGTACTTACTGAAATTTCAAGAGCAAAGGACCAGCTGAAAAGTCCAGAGGATTTCAAGCAGGAGACTATGAGCGACAGCAGAAGAATTACCATTGCAAAGGCTTATGCAATGTATGCAAAGCGTTTAAAGGACTCTGACGCTATGGACTTTGACGATTTAATATATAACACAGTAAAGCTGTTCGAAGAAAATAAAGATGTGCTTGAGTATTATCAGAATCTATTCAAGTATATTATGGTAGACGAATATCAGGATACCAATATGGCACAGTACAGGCTTATCAGTATGCTTGCAGAGAAAAACAGAAATATCTGTGTTGTTGGTGATGACGACCAGAGTATTTATAAATTTCGTGGTGCTACAATAGAGAATATTCTAAGCTTCGAGAAGAATTACCCAGACGGTAAGGTTATACGACTAGAGCAAAATTACCGTTCTACAAAAACAATTCTTAATGCAGCTAACAGCGTTATTGCACACAACGAAGAGCGAAAGGGCAAAACACTGTGGACAGATAACCCAGAGGGCGACAAAATTGTTGTACATACAGCTCGTGACGAGCGTGACGAGGCAAAGTATATATCAGAAAATATTCTTGAGCAGGTTGCAAATGGCAGGAAATTCTCTGACTTTGCAGTTTTGTACCGTACTAACGCACAATCAAATATCATAGAGCAGAATATGGCTCGCAGTGGTATTCCACACCGTTTAATAGGTGGTCATCGTTTCTATGACAGAGAAGAAATTAAGGATATGACCTCTTACTTGCAGGTTATTAATAATCCATCTGATAATATAAGATTACGCAGAATTATCAACAAGCCAAAGCGTTTAATAGGCAATGCTACAGTAGAAAAGGCATCTGAAATTGCAGATGTTATGGGAGAGAGCCTATATTATGTAATCAGTCACGCAGAGGATTACGAGCCACTAAAAAGGGCAGTGTCAAAGCTAAAGGAATTTACCAATCTTATCGACAGCCTTATTGAGTATTCAGAGGACGAGGATACAACTATTTGTCAGCTATATAACGAAATTCTTGAGCGTACAGACTATATAAGTGCCTTGAAAAAAGAAAAGGAAGACCACGAAAGCCGTATTGAAAATATTAACGAGCTTATGACAAATATCAAAAACTATGAGGACGATAACCCAGAGGAAGCCACACTTTCAGGCTTTTTAGAGGATATTGCACTGCTTTCTGATATTGATAATTACGACTCAGACTCCGACAGCGTAGTGCTTATGACGCTACACTCTGCTAAGGGTCTGGAGTTCCCAGTTGTGTTTATTCCAGGTGCAGAGGAAGGAATCTTCCCGGGAATGCAATCTATAATGAACCCAACCGAGCTACAGGAGGAACGCAGACTTGCCTATGTTGGTATTACACGAGCAAAGGAAAAGCTACATATTATACACGCAAATTATCGTATGCTTTATGGTGCAACAAGCCATAACAGGCTTTCTCGCTTTGTAAACGAAATTCCAACAGAGCTTGCACAAATTACATCAGCAGTAGTAGAAACAAGCTTTACATCACCTGCAAGAGCCTCAACAGGTGTTCAACGCACTACGGGTACAGCACAGGGCAATAATGGATATTTAAACAGCACCTTTGCAAAGGCAAACAGCTTTGCAAACCGTACATATCAGCCACAGTCAAAGCCTGCACAGTCTGGTGTAAGCTTTAAGGCTGGCGATCAGGTTATGCATAAGGCTTTTGGTAAGGGTATGATAATATCTGCAAAGCCAATGGCTAACGATACATATTTAGAAATTGCCTTTGACAAGGTAGGCACAAAAAAGCTTATGGCTAACTTTGCGAAGCTGGAGAAAATATAGTTTTTAAATTTGGGTTTGTCGGTGTGAGCTAACGCTCACACCTAAGGAGAGATAGCGTAAAAGTTTTGATTAAACTTTTTCAAACGTTTATGGGGTCGAGGGGTAAAACCCCTCGTGGGATCTTAAAGCGCAACGCCCTTTAACTTCTCGTTAATTCCTAAAATGCCGTTTAAAACGGCATTTTAAAAAGACGATTCTGCGTTTAGGGCTTCGCCTAATGTAACCAATTCCATAGGGATTGATTGCGTAAAATCCCACGAGGGCTTTACATAATAC
>JAXJTP010000063.1:0-9626 GCA_036309525.1 Acutalibacteraceae bacterium
ATTATTAGTAGTATAAAATAGATGATTAAATATACCACCATTGCACGCAAGGTCACCTATTTCTACTACAGGTAAATCAGTTATTTTGTCAGATATTTTATAAGGTATTTTATCAGGTATTTCAAGCTCGTTTTTAGTTCCTTGATATTGTATAATTCTACACTCTTTTCCATCGTTTATAACCTCGTATATCCAAGTGCCGTAGTTATCAGCATAAGCAAAACCACTTTCTACCTTATTAGTTGTTGCTGCTGACGCACTTAATGGCACTATAGCTGTAATACCTAAAAGCATTGTAATTGTAAGTAGTATTGAAATTAATTTTTTCATTTTTTTCTCACCTTTCTGATTAATTGTTGTTTATAAGCCCTCCAAAAAAATTATTACTTCATCGGCAACAGCTCCTTGTGTGAATTTTTATGTTAAGTATATTTTAACATATATTTATATTTTTCACTTATAAATTCTACTATTTTAGTGTAATTTTTTTTAAAAAGAGCAGTCTTAAAAACTGCTCTGGTAATAAATATATTAAAACAAATCACTTCTTATATACATACATCGTATCGTAATCATCAATTCTAACACAAACACAACAGCCCTCTGAAACAATCATTGTTTCAAAATCTACCTCTACAATATCAGAAATATTATTGACTATTTCTGAAACTGTACATTTTACTACTGGTAGCTTTATTTCATTCCATACAATATACACAGTTTCTCCATACCAATCCTTTAATACAGCTTCTATATTATCTATATCTCCACATTTTGCAAAATTATTATAATTGTTTTTTAAAATATCATTTACATCTCTTATAATTTCATCCTGAATATCAACAGGCAATATTTCTGCCTTATCCCCTAGCAATGCTAGACAATCCTGTAACATAATATTTCTTTTCCAATTATTTTTTCTAACTGATTCAGCGTTTTTTCTCTTTAGCTCTTCATACCTTAGCTTTAAATTATCGTCCATATTAACACCCCCTCATTCTAATTCAAATAATCCCTAACATCTGTTTGAATAGCTTTTTCTGAAAAATAATTTTATATGCAAAAAAGAGCAGTTTATACAAACTGCTCTTTTTGGTGCTGGTGACCGGACTTGAACCGGTACGATGTTGCCACCGAGGGATTTTAAGTCCCTTGCGTCTGCCTATTCCGCCACACCAGCGTTACAAAAGTTATTTTAGCACACATATAGTATAATTGTCAATATCTTATCAATAAAAATTTCTGTTTTTTGAAAATACTTTTTAAAATATATAGCTGTTTATCTGCTCTTTCTGAAAATATAAAAAATCCTATATCCTTGTGCTTACTTTTAATTTTTCTAATAGCCTTTATATACTATATTTATATTTCATCAAATTATTCCTTGTTTTAGGGAGTATCTGAAAATAGAAAAATGATTGAATATCTCGCTAATACAAGGCAAGTTCGAGCGAAAAAAACGGAGAAATACTGACATATTTCGAGTATTTTTCGGGAAGAAATTGCCAGTATCAGTAGAAATAGACAGCTGTTTTGAGTTTTCAGATACGACCTAATAATTATTCATATTATTTTAACTTTTATTGTTTATTCTATAAATTGACTAACGCCCTAAAAAGATGTAAAATGTTACTATATATAATTGTGCCCTTTGGGAGGTAAAAAAATGTTTAAAAAAGTAATTTCTTTATCCTTATCAATAGCTATGCTTGCCACTATAAGTGGCTGTAGTATTTCAGAGGTAACAAGCCAGATTTCTGAAAAGCTTACAAGCGATAATAAGGTTACAGCCTACCCTGTTTCGGTAGGTGCTGAGCAAGTAGACTCAAAGCCTGAAAGAGTGCTTGTGCTTGATGATAATGTTGCAGATATTCTTATAGCCTGTGGCTATACCAACAGAATAATAGGTTGCTCAACCGATTGCACACAAAAGGAGCTTAAGGCTACAGAAAAATATGGCTCTGACATTAACCCACGTACAGATATTATTTCTCAGGCTGACGCAGATATAATATTCGCCTCTCCTGATGTTTCATATCAGGATTACAAGGAGCTAAAGGAAAGTGGTACATTGGTTTTAAGAATGGCACCAGCTAAGAGTATTGATACCCTTGATACATTGTATTCAAACATCTGCACAATAATGAGTGGTAACATAGAGGGCGACCGACTAGGTACAGAATGTGCAAAGCGTGTAGTTGACAGTATGAATAAGGCTACAAGCAACACAGTAGTTAAGGGTTGCTATTTATATAGCCTTGACCGTGTAAACGCAGTTACAAACGATATGTTTGAAAGCGACATTCTTCAATATGCAGGTGTGCAAAATATTGCCACAGAATTAGACTTTGCTGGTATTTTGCCTGTTAATAAAATTATAGCTACCGATAACCAACAGGGCTTTGCCTTTTATATTCTATGCGAAAAGGGCTTAAAGGATAAAATTCTTCAGGACGTTACCTTTAAAAATACAAACGTTGTAAGTAAAAACAGAGTTATAGAAATTCCAAGCGAATACCTTTCAAGACAGGGTAATTCAGCTGTAAGTGGAATTAAATATATAGAAAAGGCTATTAAAGACAACAGCAACAGAAAGGGCAAAAGCCTTGCAGAGGATTATGGTATAGAAATTTTTGACGGTATTTCATATACTCTTGACGAAGAAGACAGCTATGTACTTGCCATACAAAAAAGACTTAAGGATTTAGGCTATCTGTCTATAGAGCCAACAGGCTATTTCGGACAATCAACAGCTGACGCAGTTAAGAGCTTTCAGATTAATAACGAGCTTAACAGACGAGATGGTGTAGCAGATAAAGAAACAATAGACAGACTATTTTCTACTATTGCCTTTTCTGCTATAACAACAAATGTAATTCCGTCATCAGCTCAGGCAGAGGATTCAACAGAGCCAACCGAGCCTGCTGAACCAACCGAGCCTACAGAACCAACCGAGCCTACAGAACCAACCGAGCCTACAGAACCAACCGAGCAGGCTACCTTCGATACTGAAATAGCTTAAGCAACAAAGCTATAGCAATCCCTAATAATTAAGAAAAGAGATTTATTAATATGAACACAGAATGTAATGTATATAAAAAATGCAGTGGCTGTCAGCTACTTAATATGACCTACGAAGAACAGCTTAAATGGAAGCAAATAAAGGTAGAAAGACTTATGGGCTGTTTTAAAAAGGTAAACAGAATAATAGGTATGGAAAATCCTTATCATTACCGTAACAAGGTTCAAACACTTTTTCGTGAGGCTAAAAGTGGAAAAATCGTAAGTGGTGTTTACCAGTCTGCTACAAACGGAATTGTTGCTGTAGAAAGCTGTCTGCTTAATAATAAAAGAGCCGACAGAATAGCTATAGCAGTAAAAACAGTAGTAAAAAGACTAGATATAAAAATCTACAACCCAAAAACAGGCGAGGGCTTTTTAAAGAATACACTTGTACGTACTGCCTATAACACAGGCGAAAATATGCTTGTATTGGTTACAGCCTATGAGAAATTCCCTAAAAAGGAGCAATTTGTAAAGGAGCTTTTAAAGCTATACCCTAAAATTACTACCATTGTACAGAATGTAAATACAACTCCAAATAAAATGATGCTTGGCAGTAAAGAAAATGTGCTATATGGCAAGGGTAAAATACAGGACGTTTTATGTGGCTGTAAATTCAATATATCTCCTCGCTCCTTCTATCAGGTAAACCCTGTTCAAACAGAAAGGCTATACAGCAAGGCAATAGAAATGGCACAGCTTACAGGCAAAGAGCTTGTACTAGACGCTTACTGTGGTACAGGTACAATCGGACTCATAGCCTCAAAATACGCCAGAGAGGTTGTTGGTGTAGAGCTTAACGCACAGGCTATAAAGGACGCAAAGGAAAACGCAGAGCTGAATAAGAGAAGTAATATAAGCTTTTTTACAAAGGACGCAGGTAAGTTTTTAGACGAGCTTACACAGGACGATATAGCACCTCCTGACGTTCTATTTGTAGACCCACCACGTGCCGGCTGTAACAGACTTTTCTTAAATTCAGTGGCAAAAATAAGCCCAAGCCGTATTGTATATATCAGCTGTAACCCAACCACACAGCAAAGAGATGTTATGTTCCTCACCGAGCAGGGCTATCAGGTAGAAGAAATTCAGCCTGTTGATATGTTCCCACATACTAATCACGTGGAGTGTGTGGTACTTTTAAGTAAGAACAATGTATAAAATGATTTCTAAAAAAGCAAATACCCTTACCTTAACTATAGGTAGGATTGTTATGCTATAATATTTAAAATTTGTAATTATAAATAAAAACGAGGTACAAAGCTATGCTAGAAACAGATAATACAAAACGAATTTTCTTTGTTGATTATGAAAATGTAAAAGCTTCGGGATTAGACGGGCTTTTAGAATTAAATTCAATAGATGAAGTATTTATTTTTTATAGTGATAATGCAAGTTGTATAACATTTGATATTCATAGAAATCTTAACGAAACAGAGGCAAAAATTAATTTTCAAAAGGTTGAGGTTGGCAGTAAAAACGCTTTAGATTTTCAGCTATCATCATATCTAGGCTTTATTATCAACGAAAATTTAAATAAAGGTAATGAAAATACCTCTTACTTTATAGTAACAAAGGATTCAGGCTTTTCTTGTCTGATAACCTATTGGAAAAATAAAAGTATTGATATATCTATTGTAACAAATCTATTATGTAACCAAGAGGATAAAAGCGAGAATAAAACCGAGGATAAAGCTGAGGATAAAAACGATAATAAAATCGAGGATAACAATACTAATTCAGAGCCTATAAAAGAGGTATCTATTAATTCTGATAATCTACCTTTACAAACAGTCAATAACACAATAGATAATGAAGGCTTAAAATTTATTGTTGAAGCAATTAATAAATATCAATTAAAACAAGAAATAAATAATGCGTTGGCTAAAAAATATAAAGATTCAAAAAAGGCAAGCGAAATATACAAAGCTATAAAGCCTTTACTCGCAGACAAGAAATAAATATCTTTCTGTTATATTCCTCACCGAGCAGGGCTATCAGGTAGAAGAAATTCAGCCTGTTGATATGTTCCCACATACTAATCACGTGGAGTGTGTTGTTGCTATGACACGAACTGATAAATAACCTTATTTTGAGTAAGAAAATCTATCATCAAAAAAACTGAATTTAATAGAGGAATTATATATGAACGAAAAGAATTTAAGTTGGAATAGATTTATAGAAGAAGTTTGCTATCGAGATATATCAACATTAACAGATATACAAAGAAAAGCTGTTCTTTGTTTTTGGTATGATGCTGAAATGAATAGTGGTGGATATAGTGGCTATTTAGATTGTTATCCAGATATAAATTCGTCCGAATTGAAAGAAGCAATTATGTCGGTAGGATACAAGGATATTGCAGATAATTACCAAAAGGCTGTTAACGAGGGCGAAAATGATGACTGGGTAGAAACAGATAGTGCTTATTATGAATTCTCCCCTTCATTGTGTGAGTGTTTGCAAGAATTTGTTGAAAAAAATAAGTATATTATCTTTGGTTGATATTATATCAAAATTTATTTGGGTAACACACTTTAAAATTACAGTTTTTACTTTACCCAATAATACAACAAAACACCTTCTCGACCATAATAGCTAAGATATCAAATCGAAACAATTAAACCCTGTGGGGTGTATAGTTGTAATGAAAATTTAAAATAAATAATTTATAATTATATATTGTTTACATAGTGTAGGAGAGTCAATTATGGCATTTATAGGAATATTATTCGCAAATATAATCCTTATCATTTTATTTTGTATAGCTGTTGGCTTAATACTTACTTTTCTTACAATGTTAGTGTTAGGTATTATATTTACAGTGAAGAAAAAGAAAACCTTAGCAATAATATTTTTCTCTATCGACGGTGCAATACTGGTTATCGTTACAGCTTTAATATCTGCACTTTATTTTGGCGTTATATATATGGGTTAGATTTAAAAATTAATATATAGGAGAATTAAATATGGGATTTATAATTGCAAATATATTCAAAATCATATTAGTTTGTGCAACTGTTGGAGTAATAATTTCAATACCTATATTTTTAGTACTGGCTATTATAGCTTTAAAAAAGAAAAAGGAAAATATAGCAATAACACTTTTTATACTTGCTATAGCAGCACTACTTTTTGTTATATATATGATAAATTATATATTTTTTATACCATAAAAACAACACCTGTAATTTTTTAATACAGGCTGTAAGGTATATTACAAATAACACAGAGGGGGTAAACATATATGGAAATAAAGCTTGTAAGAGCAACAGAAAACGACGCAGAGCTTATACATAAAATGCAGGTTAAATCATTTATAAGCCTGCTTGATAAATATCAGGATTTTGATACCAGTCCTGCAAATGAGTCAATAGACAAGGTACTTTGGAGAATACATCAGGATACTACATACTTTTACCTTATTGAATTTGAAAATAAATATGTAGGAGCAATAAGAATAATAGATAATAAAGACGGTGTAACACGTAAGAGAATTTCTCCGTTATTTGTATTGCCAGAATACCAGAATAAGGGCATTGCTCAAAAGGCTATTATAGAGGCAGAAAAAATCCACGGTGCTACAGGCTGGGAGCTAGAAACCATACTACAGGAAAAAGGAAACTGCTACCTATACGAAAAAATGGGATACCACACAACAGGAAAAACAGAAAAAATTAATGATAAGCTTACATTGGTATTCTATACTAAATAATAGGATATTAAAAAATATGAAAAAGGAATTTTTCCTATTAAGCCTTATACCTATTGTTTTTTTAATAACAATTATACTTTCTGTGATAACATCTGGGCTAACACTAATTATAATTTCAGATAATTTCAGTATACCGATTTTACTTTATCTAATTTTGGTATGTGGCATTTTTATTTTGTTATCGCAATTTAAAAAGTACTCAATAAATAAATTACATATAAGCTCTACTGAGTTTATAGTATGTGCAGAATTACCATCAATTTTTGTAAGCATAATTGCTTTATTTAAAAATATCAATACTTCAACAAACGATAAACCTTTTGTTGAATTTTTTGAAACTTCTATATTCTTCTCTTGAGTATTATACTCAGTTTTAATTTTCATAATAACTATAATAATAGATTTTATAATTTATATAAAAAGGAATCAGAAAAATGAACAGCGTAAATAAAACCTGCTATATTACTTTATATGGCAAATCACAGGTTAGTAAAAAAGGAATAATTCTAAACGACCCTAAGGCTGAAGAAATATGGGCTAAAGAGGGCTTTAAGCTAAAAGGAAAGTCAAAATCTAAATGGCTTGCCTATTATATGGCTATGCGTTCAAAGGTATTTGACAGCTGGGTTACAGAAAAATTATCAGAAAATAAAAACGCAGTAGTCCTACATATAGGCTGTGGTATGGATAGCCGTATTGAACGCATTGTAGCAAAAGAAAATCAATGGTACGACATTGACTTTGATTCTGTTATAACCGAGCGTAAAAAATACTATAAAGAAACTGACAATTATCATATGATTGTAGGCGATGCCAGCAAGCCCGAATGGGTAACAGGTCTACCAGAAAATACTGATTTAATAGCTATACTCGAAGGTATAAGTATGTACCTTAAGCCAAACGAAATCGAAAAGCTGTTTCAAGCTCTTAACAGTCATTTTAACAATGTTAATTTGTTAATAGATTTCTATACAGAGCTTTCTGCAAAGCTGTCAAAATATAAAAACCCTATAAATGATGTAGGTGTTACTACTGTATATGGTCTTGATGAGCCAAAGACTCTCGAAGCTAATACAGGCTTAACCTTTATCAAGGAGCACGATATTACACCTATAGAAATGATAGAGGAGCTAAACGGCTACGAAAAAGCTATTTTCAAAAAGGTTTTTGCTGGTAAATTCTCAAAAAAGATGTATAGACTATATGAATATAGAAATTAATATATCCACACACTTTAAGGAGAAATACATATATGACTGATGTAATAAAAAATAATTCATTACAGAAAAATCCAGTAAATCAAAAAAAAGTAAGAAATTCTAATCTTGAGCTTCTAAGAATTATAAGCATAATAATGATAATCGCACATCATTATGCTGTACACGGCTTTGGCGAGGTTGCCTATTCATTTAATAAAAATGTACTTGAAATACTTCATAGTGGTGGTAAATTAGGTGTTGATATTTTCGTTTTAATATCCGGCTATTATATGATAAATTCAAAATTTACACTTAATAAATTTCTCAAGCTTGCGTCAGAGGTTTTTACCTATTCAATAGCCTTCTTTTTGTTTTTCTATATTTTTGGGCCTAGAGTTAAATTTGATTTAAGCATTGCAATGCCTATAACTCAAAATAGCTTTTGGTTTATAACCTGTTATGTGCTATTAATGCTTTTAACACCTTTTCTGAATAAAGCCTGTAAAAATATGAGCCAAAAACAGCATTTATCTCTTATTGCAGTTTTAACCCTGATGTTCCCTATGCCTCAGCTTTTTTTACTTACCGAGCTTAAAATATATAGCAACCCTCTTATAATATTTGTGTTGCTATATTTTATAGCTACCTATGTGCGTATTTATAGCGACAAAATAAAGGGCTCTGCTAAAAAACATATCACCGTTGCCGTTGCTGTAACAGTATTTTATTGGGCTATACTACTATTATTAAATTACTTATTCTATAAAACAAATTATGATTTTATCAATAAGCTTATTGTGTATGTTAAATCTCAGGATAGTATTTTCCTAATAATTATCGCTACGGAGCTTCTGATTGGATTTTCAAGAATGAAGCCACATTATATTAATTGGGTAAATATTTTAGCCTCTACAAGCTTTGGAATTTATCTTATACACGACAGTGACCTTACAAGATACTATATTCTAAGATTTCTTTTAAAAACAACTACAATGGTTAAATCAAACCTGATAATTCCTCATGCAATTTTATCAGTAATAATAATCTATTGTATAGGTGCAATAATAGATCTATTAAGACAAAATACAGTAGAAAAAATCACTAACCTTATCATTGATAAATATATTATGAAATTAATAGATAAATTAAAAGCACCAACAAAAAAGCTTTGTTCATTTACAAAAATAATGTATGAGAAAATATATTCTGATACCTGACGTAATAAAAAATCAGAACGTATAAAACCCACCACCCATTCAATCTGAATAGCTGGTGGGCTATTTTTTCAACAATCAATTAATATTTGTTGAAAACCTTTGCTTTGTATCAGATTACCGTACAAAATTCGATTATAAACCAAAGCTATGCAGTTAATGCTACACCCTAATTAAACAATATAACACACTGCATACTGTAAGCCCTCTGCAAGTACTAGCCACTGCCCTACACTGCTTTTGCGTTGCACTGATACTAATTACTTTTAAAGCTATACAATACAATAACCCCACCACTATTCAATCTGAATAGCTGGTGGGCTATTTTTTCAACAATCAATTAATATTTGTTGAAAACCTTTGCTTTGTATCAGATTACCGTAGAAATTTCGCTTATAAACCAAAGCTATGCAGTTAATGCTACACCATAATTAA
>JAXJTP010000064.1:0-1919 GCA_036309525.1 Acutalibacteraceae bacterium
TGTTCAACAACCTTTACCTTTCCGAATAGATAAAGATATTTATATAACAAAAATCAAAATTTTCGCATAGACACTCAAGCAATATTTCTTTAAGCTATTGTAAATCAATCGCAGTTATGGTATATTGATTTTGTTATTGTTTTATGCGTTCAGGATATTCTTAACGAATGTCCGTAATCTCCACATTTGCACGGTGTGGAGATTATTTTTTTCTCCAAAAATAACGCAAATATAGATGTCATTAAAATTCACCTACCAGCATTTCTGTGTACAGCATACTCTTTAAGTATCCAGTGATATTGTGTATGTTGTACTCGTCCTTGATGTCAATAAACTTATCAATTACGGTATATAGCAAATCTCGCAATGATAGTCCATAGGTGTCCTCTCTAGTTGATAGGTTAATCAAGCTATGTATATCGTTTTCGCTTATTTTTTCTTCTCTGTGGGAAAAAGGTTTTGTAGCAAGGCTAATTAACGCTGTTACTGCTGTATTATAAATAGCCTTAAATGATTTATCTGCGAAAGAGTTCATCATATCATCGTAGTAACAAAGCTCTTTAATTCTTGCTATTAGTTTATCTGACTTGCTTCTTGCTTTAATACATACCTTACTCTTACTAGATGAGATATGATACTTATTCAGAGATATATTATTTTTGTTATATACTTTGTTATTGTTATTATTGTCGCAATTTTGAATGTCGCATTTTTGTGTACTCGGTGTAGGCTCTGTGTCCTCATTTTGTGAACGCAGAGAACACTTTTCAACATCTTCTATGTCTTGATTTTGTGTACTCGGTGTAGGCTGGTTAGCATTGTTATTTAGAGATATATTGTTATTATTGTCACAAATTTGTGTGTTCGGAGTTTTTTCTTCCTCGTTGTTTGTGTTCTGATTTTGTTGTTCTGTACCTTGTGTATCTTGATTTTGTGAACTCGTAAAATTGGTGATAATATACTCATTCTGCTCAAACTTGCCCTCTGACTTTCTCTGTGTGATTGTTAAGTAGTTGTTCTCTTCAAGCTGATGAAGAGCGTTGTAGTAAGCTGTGTTGCTTATACCTAATTGCTTTTGTATTGCCTTTTTAGTTGGGAACGCACCTGTTCCGTTACCAGCAAGAGAATAAAAGTATGCCATTAAGCCTTTAGCCTTTGCTGTAAGATTAGGGTTAATCATAATAGATTTTGGAATCACTCCATAGCCAAGTGTCTTTATTCCGTTTTCTGTTGCTAATGATGATGGGTTATCGTTAATAACATACTGGTTTCTATTGAGGAAGCCTTTACTTTTCTTGATAGTGATATAGTCCAACTCTACAAGCTTGTTAAAATGCTCATAATAAGTGTTTTTAGCGATTTTTAATTCTCTTAGTATTCTAGCTCGGCTAGGGAAAACAATGCCCTTAGAGCCTGTGTATGAGCATAAATAGGCATAGATAGCCTTTGCTGTTAATGATAATCTTTCGTCTGTCATTACTGCCTTATAAACTATTCCGTAGCCATTTTTTAATATATCATCATTTTTTCTATACATAATAAAATTCCTTTCTAACAACAAAAACGGTTATGCTCAATTTGACATAACCGTTTTTACAATGCTTTAAATTCAATTTTCATTCGCTTTAGCTAATTCTTCTTTTCTTTTTTGTTTTTTCCAATCTCTAAACGCTTGAGTTTTTTCTAACAATACATTTAAGGGTGCATTGTAATAATCACTGATTGCTTCTAGTGTTCGTCTGCGAGGAACATAGTTGCCGTCCTCAAGTCGTTTTAACGCAGACCTATTAATGTTCATCTCTTTAGCAGCTCTGTATTGCGTAACACCTTTTTCTAATCTTAATTTAAGTATGTATTCATAGATTGTTTCTTCTTTTACTTCCATAGCTTTTCTCCTTTATTTTTTGTGCCTGTGGCAA
>JAXJTP010000065.1:0-52040 GCA_036309525.1 Acutalibacteraceae bacterium
CAGTAATTCTACGTTTTTTCGCTCGAACTTGCCTCGTATTAGCGAAATATTCAGTAATTTTTCTATTTTCAGATACTCCCTAGTATTGAGAGGTAAAATATGAAAAGCTTTTTGTATAGGATTTTATGTGGCTTTTGTTTGGGAATAAGTGTTTTTGCTCCTGGTATAAGTGGAAGTATTATGGCTATAATTATGGGTATATACGAAAAGCTTATTGATATAGCCTCAAACCCATTTAAAAATTTAAAGCAAACTATAAAATTTTTATTCCCTATGGGAATAGGTGCAGTTATAAGCCTTGCTTTATTCATTCTTGTTTTCAGCTATCTGTTTGAAGCGTATGAAAAGGCTGTTTATATGCTGTTTATTGGTCTTATAGCTGGTAATCTTCCTATGATATACAAAGAAACTAAGAAAAGTGAATTCAAGTGGTATCATCTGCTGGGAGCTATAATAGCTTTATTTACTGCCTTTATTATAGGAGTTATGAGCGAAAACGCTGACACAGCACAGAGCATTACAGCTGGCAACAATCTTATTTATCTGGCTATAAGTGGTGCTGTAGGAGGCTTTGCGAGTCTTATACCTGGAATGAGTGTATCAATGATACTTATTGTAATGGGTGTTTATGATACTCTTATAGCCTCGGCTAAATCGCTTGATATAGCTGTAATAGCAACAGTGGGAATTGCCTTTGTTGTTGCAATGGTGCTATCATCACGACTTATTAAATTTATTTTCGAGAAATTCAGTGGCTTGGCACATTTTATGGTACTTGGCTTTTTAGTAGGCTCAATAGGAGGTATTTTCTGCTCGTTACCAGCTAATGGCTCTAATGTGGCTGGCGTTATTATGCTGGTGCTTGGTCTGGCTATTTCGTTGCTATTTGTATATCTGGGCAAAAAGGTAAACATTGAAGAATTTGAGTAATATAAAAAAATAAAATATATCGCCCACTATTGGTTACATTAAAACTGATAGTGGGCGATTTTGCTTCTTACAAAATAATGTATCAATTTTATAAAATGTCAATATTATGATAATAACACAAAGTATAAACATATAAATTTAAGGTAAAAATACTATTGTAAGCTAATTACAATATATTTACGGAGTGTGAAAATCGTGAACATTAAACGTGGTGACATTTTCTATGCAGATTTGAGTCCAGTTGTAGGCTCAGAACAGGGTGGCGTGCGACCTGTATTAATTGTACAGAATGATATTGGTAATAAATTCAGCCCAACCGTAATAGCAGCAGCAATTACAAGCCAGCAATCTAAGGCAAAGCTACCTACTCATATTCAGCTAGGTGCTCAAAACTGTGGACTTATGAAGGATTCGGTTGTGTTATTAGAGCAGATACGAACAATAGATAAAAAACGACTAAAGGAAAAAATGGGATGCTTAAGTCCACAGGCTATGAGTCAGGTAAACAGAGCAATAACTATAAGCTTTGGCTTGGTTACTCAACAGCATTTGGCACATGCTACATAAGTAGCACATAAAAAACCAGCCTTAATACTAAACACTTTAATACTAAATTTCTTTATAGGTGTTCAGTAAAAAACAGGCTGGTTTTTGTGTGGCACTTACAAAGACAATTTATTCAACAGGCTGACATTTTAATAAGCACCATTTAAAAGCCTTTAATTATTTTAAATGGTGCTTATTGCTTTGATTTATTAAATTTTACATATCCTGCAAATCAGCAGCAGTTATATCGTTTTCGAGATTATCTCTTGCAAGGTCTGTATCAATTGCAGAGTAAACAGACGCTATCGGCTTTTCAACAGAATGTGGTTTACTGTGGAAAACCTTTTGAGATGGTGCAGTTGTTCCTGAAATTATAGGATTAACAAGAGCTTTACCGTGCTTTGCCTTGCCTTGAATTTCTGGCACAGCAGGCTCGGTATTTCGTGGCTGAATATGAGTGCGTGATATACGCTTCATTCCTTTTTTCGACATTTTATCACCTCATATATATTGTTTGTTGTTAATGCTTTTATATTCATTTTATGATTTGCATATTGTGTTAATCAGAATTACTGGTAGGCTTTATTAAGGAATTGAAAATTTGGGGTTATCGGTGTGAGCTAACGCTCACACCAGAGAAAAGACAGCTTAAAAGTTTTGATTAAACTTTTTCAAAAGTTTATCTGGTCAAGGGCTGAAAGCCCTTGTGGGATTTTTAAGGGCGAAGCCCTTTAACTCATAGTTTTTCCTTAAAATGCCGTTTTCAACGGCATTTTAACAAGACGATTATACGTTTAGGGCTTTGCTTCATGCAACAATTTTGAAAAAATTGATTGCGTAAACCCACAAGGACTCCGTCCAAGCAATCAATTCCTTTGGAATTGGTTGCACCACCTGCCACCCTTTAAAAAGGGTGGACCCAAACTTTAAGTTTGGGTTTGTGCTAATCTTGGGTGCCCTACAAACCCAAATTTGTCTTTTATCATCAAATAAACACTCACAAAAAACAAAAGGAAGCAAACACAATTTTTGTCTGCTTCCTTTTTATCACATTATAATCATACTATTAGCTTTATACTTTTACAAATCAGGCTATAAAGCAATAATAACAAATTTAAATTTTATTTTTACTTTGTATTCTCGTAAATATTATCAACCAACAAAGCAAATAATTCACGCAAACGAGCAATATCCTTTTTCAGATATAAATATCCAAGCAATGCCTCAAAGCCTGTAGCCTTATGGTAATCGTTTCTGTCAGCATTTTTAGGTATGCTGTGCACATTTGCATTTTTACCACGCTTATATATAACCATTTCTTCCTCGGTAAGCTGTGTTTCCAGTATTTCTGCACACTCTGCCTGAAATTTACAGTTTACTACATTTACCTTACGTTTATTAAGCTGACCAACAGGTCGGTTTGCCAGCGAGATTACATATTCACGCACCATTAAATCATACACACTGTCACCGATAAATGACAGTGTAAGTGGTGATATTTGTCTTAAATCAAAATCACAGGACAATAAGCTATCCATACTCATACCTCTTATTCAACAAAATCAAATTCAAGGTCGTAAATTGATACAGTATCGCCCTCTTCAATACCAGCCTCACGCAATGCGTCTATTACACCACCGTTAATAAGAATACGCTGGAAATACTGCAACGACTCGTAATCATCAAAGTTTACTGACTTCATAATATTGAACAGCCACTTAGCCTCAACAAAATAAATACCGTCGTGCTTTGTAATCTTAACCTTGCTCTTATCAATTTTCTCTGGCTGTACAACTGGTGCTGGCTCAGCCTCGTAGCGTTCTATAGGAGGTAGCTTGCTTAGCATTTCAAGCACCTTATTCATAAGGTCATCTACACCCTCGTTAATTGGTGCCATAATAGGGAAAAATTCATAGCCCTGTTCCTCTACAAACCTCTTGAAATCCTCAATCTGCTCATCAGTTGCAAGGTCACACTTGTTACCAGCTACTATCATTGGTCTTTTTGCAAGCTCTGGATTAAACTTTTCAAGCTCCTCATTGATAATTCTGAAATCGTCCTTAGGGTCTCTTGCCTCACTGCCTGCAATATCTACAACGTGAACCAGCATTCTGCAACGCTCTACATGACGCAAAAACTGGTGTCCTAGTCCAACACCCTCCCAGGCACCCTCTACAAGTCCTGGAATATCTGCCATTACAAAGGAGTTACCCTCGCCCATACTTACAACACCCAAAACAGGAGTTATAGTTGTAAAGTGGTAGTTAGCAATTACTGGCTTAGCCTGACTTACCACAGATACAAGAGTACTTTTACCAACATTAGGGAAGCCTACAAGTCCTACATCTGCAAGCAATTTAAGCTCAAGAGTTACATCGTATTCTTCACCTGGCAAGCCTGGCTTTGCAAAACGAGGAGTCTGTCTTGTAGGAGTTGCAAAGTGAATGTTACCCCAGCCACCGTTGCCTCCTTTTGCTACAAGCACAGGCTCTTTGCCAGAAACATCTGCAAGTAATCTGCCTGTTTCTGCGTCCTTTACAAGAGTACCTCTTGGCACACGCACAATCAAATCCTCTGCGTTTTTACCAGAGCTTCTCTTTGCCTTTCCGTTTTCGCCCTTTTGTGCAATATATTTTCTTTTATATCTAAAGTCTGCCAGTGTAGAAAGGTTGTCATCAGCCAAGAATAGTACATTACCACCTCGACCACCATCACCACCGTCAGGACCACCTGACGCTACATATTTTTCACGGTGAAATGCAACAGAGCCATCTCCACCGTCGCCTGCTTTTATATAAATTTTCGCCTTATCTACAAACATTTATTTCACTACCTTTCATAATGTAGTATTGTCATAAAAAATATTTTCTGCGTTTTTTACTTTTAAAAAATACAAATCTGGATTTATAAGTCTCGATAATAAGGACAAATATCCTCATAATACCCATCTTTCATACGAAATCCTTTTGGTATTGTCCCTAATTGAATAAAGCCGAGACGCTCATATAAATGTCTGGCATGTATATTTGTCGCAACAACTGCATTAAATTGCAAAACAGAAAATCCATGTTTACGTCCTTTTTCAATACAATCCAACACTAGTTTTTCTCCTATATGTAATCCTCTGCTATGCGAGCTAACTGCATAGCTTGCATTACAGATATGACCACATCTCCCAATATTGTTCGGATGCAAAATATAAAGTCCGTATATTTTCTCTGTCTCAGTATCAACTGCAACACCCGTATAGGTTTGCTCAGCAAAAAAGATAGCACCACTTTCATTAGTCAGGAATTCTTCTTGTGGAAAGGCATTTCCTTCCTCAACGATTTCATTCCAGATTTCTATCATCACACACAAATCTTTTTCTTCATATTTGCGTATTACTATTCCCACTTCTTTTTACCTCGTCAAATACAAATTTTCATTTTATTTATAATATAGATATACGCAAAAAGGACGGAGTTAAAAAACCACCGTCCTTAGAAATACCGAAATAAATTACAGTATATTACTGCTCTGCGTAAACGCTTACACGCTTTCTGTCACGGCCCATACGCTCGTAACGAACTACACCGTCAACCATTGCAAATAGAGAATCGTCAGAACCACGACCAACATTTACACCTGGGTGAATGTGAGTACCACGCTGCTTGTAAAGAATGTTACCTGCCTTTACAAACTGACCGTCTGCACGCTTAGCACCAAGTCTTTTAGACTCTGAGTCACGGCCGTTCTTTGTAGAACCCATACCTTTTTTGTGAGCAAATAGCTGAATATTTATCTTAAGCATTTTGTTACACCTCCGTATTATTTACAATCATATAATCTGAATACTGCTCTTCAAGAGCCAGCATATGCAGTTTAAAGCCCTGCAAAATATCTCTGCAAGCAACTGCATCCTTTTGGAAAACTCTTAGCAACATACCACCATCAGACTCATCAACATCAATTTCTGCCGAAGCCTTGATAATTTCTGTGATTGTGTTTGCAACCATATAAGCTACTGAGCTTATAGATGCACATACTATGTCGCTACCACTATCAGCATAGCCTGAATGACCTGTAATTCTAAAGCCTACTAAGTCACCATTTGCCAATGTGAGTAAGTTTATCTTTGTCATAATTAAGCGTTGATAGACTGAATCTTAACCTTTGTATATGGCTGTCTGTGACCCATCTTTCTCTTTTCGCCCTTCTTTGGCTTATAAGTAGCAACTGTAATCTTCTTGCCCTTGCCGTTCTTTAGAACCTGAGCTGTTACAGTAGCACCCTCAACATAAGGAGCACCTACCTTTAGGCCAGCGTCGTCTGAAAGTGCAACAACCTTAAACTCAACTGTTGCGTCTGCCTCTGCGTCAAGCTTCTCGATGAAGATAATATCCTCGTTCTCTACCTTGTACTGCTTGCCACCTGTTTCGATAATTGCGTACATAATTAAGTACCATCCTTTTTAAAGTCTCGCTATAATCAGGCGTGGAAAAATCTTCCACTTAAAAAAGCCCACTATATGCGGCTTATAATATTTTAGCAGAAGATACTGTATTTGTCAATCAAAAATTCACTTTTAAAATATGTTTATGGTGTGATTTTAAAGTTTTATTTTATCAAAAATTCATTTTAGAAATTAAGCTTTTCTTTTATATCACTTAACCACTCTGGACGTAATCCGTTAGTGTAATTAAACTTATTATTCATAATTTCTGCAACCTTTACAAAACCATTTTCATTGTCATAAAAAACAACTTTATCGCACAGTGGAATAACCTTGCTTAATGAGTCAATTCGGTTTTCAAAACGTCTTATTACATCTGCTTCTGGAATACTATGACCACCCTTACGCACTCTATTAGCAATTCTGATTATACTTTCTTCCTTTGAGCTTAAACCAACATAATACATAGTTATAAAATACCCTTGTTTTCTTGCCTGCTTAAGTGTTCGCTCTGTTCTGTGACCTGAAAGGGTTGTTTCTTGAGTGAATGAGATATTGTTATCAAGGCAGAATTGAATTTCTGATATAGCCTGCCTTCCTGCACGGATATTATCATAATTATTTTGCTTTGCAATAGCGTCAGCATCAATAATATGTCCCAAAGGTGTTCCTTGACCTTCAAAAACACCACGCAAGCTAGATTTTCCTGTTCCATTTACCCCTGCAATCAATATATAATTATTCATTATATACACCTCACTTTCTGCTTATACCTTTATTTTAAACAAAATAGATATATTAGTCAATTAAATAACTGAGTTTCTAAAAATTATAGAACAGATTTTAAAATCCATTATTAAACAAATTATAAACTTACAAATTCCACTTGAATTAAGTCATTAAATAGGTTATAATTTATTTTATATGAAATCATAAAATAACATCTATATGGTGTTGATAAAACGAAACGAGGTTATTAACATATGAAAAAAAACATTTCAAAAGTTGTGGCATTGCTTATAGCAATTATTGCAGTTTTATCTGTTACAGGCTGTGGTATGCAACCTGCTACTGTACCTAGTGAAAACAGGGTTAAAATCAGTGAGTTTGGTGACAAGGCAACAGGTGTTGAGGCCATTTGCAAAACCTTATTGAAAAAGGAGTTTGTTCCTAAGGACGAATGTATTAAAACAAGTGCTGAGCTTATCGGTGCAAAAAAGGGCTACCGTATGGAGGGCATAACTGTACACAGCTCTAAATTTTCAATTGAAATTTATGAGTTTGAGGACACTACCAGCGAGCTAGCACAGAAAACAATAAGCAGTGTTAAAGAAAAGGGCTCTTTTGATTTATTCGGCAGAACTGTTTCTCATGCTTATTTGTCTGACAACAATAAATATCTTCTTATCTATCCTGATGAAAAGTCACTATCTGACAAAGAAAAGGACGCTGAAAACGTAACAAGAAAAGATGAGGTTTTAAAGGTTGTAAATTCAGCAAAATAAATTAAAATCATATTCATCGCAACAGTGTTTCAGTAGCTGTTGCGATATTTTTTTGGAGGCTTAAACTATGATTATACTTGCATCAGCATCACCACGCAGACAGGAGCTTTTAAAGCTAATAGCTGACTCATTTGTTGTAGAGCCAGCAGACATAGACGAAACTGTAAACAGCTCTGTTGAGCTTGAGAAAATCCCTGAACAGCTTGCTACACAAAAAGCAGAGCATATCCACAACAGCAATCATTACAACGATATTGTAATCGGCTGTGATACAGGAGTATTCTCAGACAACACTATGCTTGGCAAGCCAAATGATGAAAACGACGCTTATCAAATGCTTAGCACGCTTTCTGGCAAACAGCACAAGGTTATTACAGGCTGTTCTATTTTTTTCAAGGATAAGAAGGTTTCATTTTCTCAGACTACCTATGTAGAATTTTACAAGCTTACCGACGAAGAAATAAAGGCATATATAAGCACAGGCGAGCCTATGGACAAGGCTGGATCATATGGGATTCAGGGCAAGGGAGCAACGTTGGTAAAGAAAATTGACGGTGATTTCTTCAATGTTGTTGGATTGCCTGTTGCACTATTGAATAAAAAGCTGAATGAAATTTGTGCAGAGGAAAATAATAGCTAAGTGCTGTTAAAAGCACCTTGATTTTTTCGCCATACTTAATTTATGCTACCTTATACCTGATTAAATGACAGACATCTAATTAGCTATAAGCATAGCACTATATAAATTTAATACTAAAAAGACTGAATATTTCGCAGGTACTTATTTTGTACCTACGAAAATATTCAGTCTTTTTTCTATGCTTTTTCAGATAAATTACAGCTTAATTAATAACTATTCTACTTTACTATACTTTCAGCTATAATTTCTCTTTAATTTAATTCTCTTTTTCTGTTTATAGCAAACACTATGCCTAATGACGCAACAAAGGTTACAGCAAGTGCTGTTAGAGGTGAAGCCTGTGCTGTATTTACTGTACCATTAGAATTATTTGTGCTTGTAGTTGCTGTTGTAAGCATACAGCTTAAAATTTTCTTTCTCACACTTTCTCGCCTCTTTATAAAAAACTTGTGATTAATCACATTAAAATTATATAATCCTATTTATCATAAATCAATACTTTTATGTTTTTTCGTAGTATTATACAAAAATTCAGGGTGTATATTAGTAATATACACCCTGAATAGCTGTTATAAAAAATATTTAATTCTTCTTATTTTTTAAACATACCATTTAAACATTCAGTGCTAAGCACTTCAAAGATCACCATGTTTTTACATTATAATGACCTTTAGAGTTGGTTGTTGAGGTTGGATAATATCTTACTACTCCACCACTGTAGGATATATCAACTGTTTGCTTACTACCATTTGTAAAGATAATATATGTTACCTCCTTTGGTAGCTCGTATGTATAAAGTGTTTCTCCTAATTCATTTACACCTGCGTTTGTCATTTTACTGCCTGGCCATGCTGTCATTGTTTTATTTGAGTCTGACCAATAGTAGCAGTACATTGTTCCACCCCACTTATGTGAGTTTGTAAAGGTTACAATGTTTTTAGTAGCAGGATTTGTTGGAGTCTCGGTAGGCTTTTCTGTTGGTGGCTCTGTTGGTGGCTCTGTTGGTATTTCTCTGTAATTAACCTTACCTGTATTAGCAGTGTTATCTGCATATATCAAATATTTTAACAAGAAAATTACATCTCTTATGTTTGTTTCCTTATCATCATTACAGTCTGAAAGAGCAAACCATACATTTGATTCATCTGCACCACCAACTGCATACTTCATAAGTAGCAATGCGTCACGTATATCTACTGTTTTATCGTTGTTTGCGTCGCCTATTATTGTGCCATTGTATTCGTAAACTGTAAATTCAAGTGTTTTCTCAGCATATTCATTCTTTCCGTCAGTTGTAGAAACTGTTATAGAGTAGCTTCCTGCACTAGTAGGTGTCCAAGAGAATAGCACAGTACTTATCATATCGCCTATACTTAATGTATTCGCCTTTACTGTTTCGGTATATAAAGGAACATCATCTTTCTTTATAGCAAACTCAAATTTGTTATATAATCCACCCCAGTTTCTTATATGCTCAAATTTTGTAATTGCTGTGAAATCAAGTTGCTGTCCGTCAAAGATATGATGATTTGGTGTTACACTGAAATCAGAAAATTCAAATGGGAAATCCTTTACTGTTATAATCATTGAGGTAGAAACTATATTATCAGAAAAATCCTTTACATATGCTGTAACTCTATAGTCACCTACTTTTCTAAAATATTCACCTGCATTACTATATTCACTATAGTCACGAGAGGTTTCTGAGCCTGACTCTATATGCTGATATACAAACCTATATTCATAAGGCTCGTAGCCACCCTTTGCTTCTGCAAAGAAGTTACCATACATATCAACATCTGCAATGCTATTAAAGATATTTGTCATTTTAACAGTTAAAGGCTCGGCAACATTTTCGGTAACATAATAGCTAACACCCTTGCCAGCTGTATAGTTAGCCCCGTTGTTATTATCTATGCTACCTTTCTCGTCACTAAAATAGAAGGTTGTTTGAGTTTGCTGATTTAGCTCTACAACATATTTATGTGTATAGCCTCTTCTTTCTTTGTTTGCTTCCATTGGAATTCCTTTTGAGGATACCCACGCACCATTGCCAACCTTATAATGAATATTTGGATTTTCGTAGCCTCTGTAATATATTACTGCATTATTCAGAGTGGTTTGTATAATCTCAAATGTTTTATCATTACCATTAAAAGCAAGTGGAAAAGTGTCGTTTGTTTTATATGTAGCATTTTTATTACTGTCAACTATTTCAAGATTTTTGAGTGTAAACACATAGTCATCCTTTGTTTTATCTCCAAATCGTACACTCCACTTATAATCACTTAAATTTTCTGACGATACGTCAGGTGCTATATTATCAAGTGCATATATCATTGTGCCGTCATTTGATTTTGTTGTACCGTCAAATGAATACTTGCCCATTTCACTTGCCATATTACTAGGGAAAATCGAACGCTCATAAATTGTTCCATTTTTTTCTGCAATAATACGAGCAATGCCCTGTTTTCTGTTAGAGGTATTTGCAGTATATTTTAAATACAGGTCTGCACCTGTGTTATATGGTCGAACCTCTATTCTTCCAATCATAGTGGTAGGTCTGGTTCTTCCCTGCTCGTTTACTGCACCCTCGACAGAGGTTTTGTTATTCAATGCATCATATGCCATCCATATAAATCCATCGTTTGCGTAGTCATCACCCCATGAATTCGCAATTTTAAGTGCACCCATCTCACCGTTATCAACAATATTGTTGTTGTTTATATCGGTCCAGATATTATCATTGTAGCCAACAATGGTCATTCTATGAGGACCCTCTGTACCATTTTGAGCAACAACTACCTCTTCACCACTATATTTGTTACTTTCAACAGCTGAAGCATTTGTTTTAATCTTGTCAATCTTCCAGCTGTAAATCTCGGTAGAAAATGTAAGCACTTCACCATTGCTTAGTGCTGTTTTTATTGGTTCTAAATCTGCGTCATCAGCAGAGGTTATCGGATTACTATCCATACCAATCTCTTCAAAATATTCATAGCTTTTTATTCTGTATTTGATAGCAGTTTTCCATACATCCTCTACTGGAGTCCATGAAAGATAATCATCGTCATATGGAATCATACTCAAATGTGTATTTCCAATTCTTAGCATATTTGCATATAGATCCATAGAGGCAGAGCCATTATCTCTACCACCATTACTCAAATTGTATGTCCACTTAGGTGAAAATGTATTATCAGGTGTTGTTTTAACACCCATTGCCTTATTCATAGTATATGTAAACTGATAATATGTTTGTGACCATGCAACACAGGCACCAATACCACCTTGACTGCCTATTGCAGGGAAATATTCACTCTGGCTATTATCTACACTGCTTGGCAGGCTACTTGCACTACTGGCACCACTTGGCACCTTGTACTTTTTACCTGTAAGCTTGTAATATTCCTTTACCGAGTCAATTACCTCTATATTCTCTGGAATTTCATATTCAAGTGTACGGTCACCTGTTTTACCTAATATTTGAGTATTGCTCTCTTCGGTTACAGTAACCAACTGATTTTGCTTGACATCATCAGTATTATTTACATTTTCTGCTGAAATATCAGTTGCACTGGCTGGCATAGCTGTAAGCATTGACATAACCATTGTTGCAGTTAATACTGTTGATATTGATTTACGTGTTTCTTTCCTCAATTTAATTTCCTCCTTTTTATATTTATGGCAGATTTTCAACATAAAACAGCTATATTGAAAATCTGCCTATAAAGCAATAGCACTAAAAGCCTTTCAAGGTAATCCTGTTAAGCTTATTCAGCCTTAACATTATAATGTCCCTTTGAATCGGTTGTAGTAGGTGTGTATTTTACCTTTCCTCCAGTGTATGATATATCAACCGTTTGTGCACTACCATTTGTAAAGATTACATAGGTAGCTTCCTTAGGCACCTCATAGGTATACAAGGCTTTTCCGTTTGAATCGGTACCTGACTTTGTCATAGCCTTACCTGGCCATGCTATCATAGACTTATTTGTATCTGACCAATAGTAGCAATACAAATTACCACTCCAGTTTACTGAATTAACAAAGGTTACTATATTTTCTTCAACTGGCTCTGTTGGTGGTACTGTTGGTGGCTCTGTTGGTACTGGCTCTGTTGGTGGCTCTGTTGGTAGCTCTCGGTAATTCATTGCACCCACATTACCAGTATTATCTGCATATGTCAGATATTTAAGAATAAAAATTACATCTCTTACATTTGTAAGCTCATCATCATTACAATCTGAAAGCCTTAGCCATATATTAGATGAGTCTGCACTACCAACTGCATATTTCATAATCAGCAATGCATCTCTTACATCTATTGCTTTATCGTTATTTGCGTCACCTATCAATGTACCGTTATATTCGTAAACTGTAAATTCAAGTGTTTTTTCGGCGTAGTCGTTGCTTCCGTCTGTTGAAGAAATTGTAACAGAATAATTACCAGCCTGTCGTGGCATCCAAGAAAGATAGTTTGTACTTTTTCTATATGATAGGTTACGCTCATCTGACCTTTTGCTTATAGAATATACAGCCTCGTTTGTATCAAGATTTTTGATAACAAAGTCGTACATACTGTGCACATTACCTCGTGATATGATATTTTCAAAATCTGATACAGCTGTAAATTCAATATTATCACCTGTCATAATCTGCTTATCTGGCTTTGCTGTAAGCGAAGCAAATTCAAAATGCTTATCTTCAACATAAAAATCCATACTTACTGTAACTACTTTATTTGATTGGTCTTTAACATTTACTGTTATTCTGTAATCACCAACATATCTTACATACCACTGTGCAACTTCTTCGAAAGAATACTCTCTTACCTTTTCTGTACCATCATCTAATTTTGTAAATATAAATTCATATCTGTATGGTGCATAGCCACCCTCTGCAGTTGCTATATAGTTCATTAGCTTGTTAACATCAGGCACACTATCCATTTTAACAGTTGCTGATATAGGCTTAGCTTGGTTTTCGGTTACATAGTAATTAAGTCGTCTGCTGGCTTTATAGTACTTACCATTGTTATCATCTATATCGCCGTCTGAGTCTGTAAAGTAAACAGATACATCTATATCCTGATCTAATGGTATTACATTTTTATGGGTATAACCGTATCGCTCGGTGTTATTCTCCATTTTTACACTTTTCCACTGACTGTTACCAACTTTATAATGCAGTGTAGGGTTATAATATCCCACATAATATATTACAACATCGTTTATTGTGGAATATGTAATATCTACTGTTTTTTCATCTCCGTCTAAAGTGAACGGAATAAAGCTTTGTGGTGTGTACACCTTATTTTCACCAGAGTCAACAATAGCGACATCCTTTACTGTAAGAGCTGTACCATTACTTTGTTTGTCTACAAATTTAACGCTCCAGCTATACTCGTGAAATTTTCACTGCTTACATCTGGCACTACACTATTAAGAGCAAAAGCAACTGTACCGTCACTTGAATTTGTTGTACCATCAAGTGCAAAATTACCTGCATAAAGATTATGCTTAGTTGTTGCAAAGCCTGTCTCTGTATATACAGAACCATTCTTTTCTGCAGTCAAGTAAACAGCTATATCTGATCTTTTTGCTGTATTAAGAGTACATCTTAAATACATATCAGAATTATCCTTTACAGGCTCTACATCTATTCTTGCAATAGATTCAAAAATAGCACGCTTATCATTATAATTAGGTGCACCCTCAACAGATGAGTATTTATCATTTAAGGCATCATAAGCTACCCAAGCAAACCCACCATTACAATAGCCCTCACCCCATGAGTTTACTATTTTAAATGCACCCATTTCACCAGCATCTACCTTGTCGTTATTGTTAATATCTGTCCATATATTATCGTTGTAGCCAACAAGTGTCATTCTATGAGGACCCTTACTGCCGTCTTGTACTGTTACAACCTCTTGACCTGCATATTTTGCATTTTCTGGTGCCATAGAATTAGTTTTTAGCTTGGTTGATTGCCAGCTGTATATTAGTGTTGAGTATGTAAGAACATCACCATTACTTAGTGCTGTTTTTATAGTGTCAAGGTCGCTGTCGTCAGCAGAGGTAATTCGTGAATCCTTTAAGCCCACATCATCAAAAAACTGATAGCTTTTAAGCTTATACTTTAATGCATTGCTCCACGCTTCTTCTGTTGGAGTCCAAGAAAGATAGTCGTTATCGAAAGGAGCATATGGCATTTGTGCAACACCTTGCCACGACATAGATTTATATAAATACTCTGCTATCGAGCCATCATCAGATCCACCATTTTGCAAATTATATGCCCATTTAGGAGAAAATGTATTTTCTGGTGTAGTAGCTATACACAAAGATTTATTCATTTCATATGTAAACTGATAATACGCCTGTGCAAACGCTGCACAAGCTCCAACCCCACCTTGATTACCTACTTTTGGGAAATAAATACTTTGGCTGTTGTCTGCACTGCTTGGCAAGCTTGCCGAAGCACTGCTTCCACTTGGCACCTTGTATTTTTTGCCCTTTAGCTTGTAGTATTCACCTACAGAGTCAATTACAGCTGTATCCTCAGATATTCCATATTCAAGTGTACGGTCACCTGTTTTTCCCATTTGATGCATATTACTTTTATCTTGTATGGTGCTTGGTGTTTGATTTTGAACTTCACTTTGAGTTTGACTTTGATTAATGTTATTTTCGTCAGTAAAATCATCAACAGCACTTACTGGCACTGCTGTAAGCATAGACATAACCGTTGTTACTGACAGCACTGTTGATATTAATTTGCGTGTTTCTTTTCTCAATTTAATCTCCTCCGTTTTATATATTTATCTATGCTTTACTCTATTCAAAGCTCTCTGTAATTCACCTTGCCTACATTACCTGTGTTATCTGCATATATCAGATACTTTAATATAAAGATTACATCCTGTACATTTGTAAGCTTATCGTCATTACAGTCTGAAAGAGAAAGCCATATTTCTGATGAATCTGCACTGCTAACTGCGTATTTCATAATCAGCAATGCATCTCTTATATCTACTGCTTTATCATTGTTTGCGTCGCCTATTATTGTGCCGTTGTATTCATAAACTGTAAAAGCAAGTGTTTTTTCAGCATACTCGTTATTAATATCTGTTGAAGAAATTGTAATGGTATAATCACCTGCCTGTGTTGGTACCCAAGATAGATAGTTTATACTATATTTGTAATCCAAATCAGCTTCATCTGAATCTTTATATACAGAGTATACAACTTCATCAGTATCTGCATTTCTAATAATAATGTTGTACATATTTGGAGAATTACCCCAAGGCATTGTATTCTCAAAGTCTGATACAGCTGTAAATTCAATAGTATCACCTGTCATAATATGCTTATCTGGACTAGCTGTAAAAGATACAAATTCAAAAGGCTTATCATCTGCATAAAAATCCATACTTACTGTGGCTACTTTATTTGATTGGTCTTTTACATTTACTGTTATTCTGTAATCACCCTCATTTTCCATATACCACTTTGCTACTTCTTGGTGATTGTACTCTTTTACTTTTTCTGTACCGTCATCTAATTTAGTCAATATAAATTCATATCTGTATGGTGCATATCCTCCCTGTGCTGTTGCCACATACTTTATTAACTTATTAACATCAATCTCACCATCAATTTTAACTGTTGCAGATAATGGCTTTGCTTGGTTTTCTGTTACATAATAATTAAGTCGTTTGTCTGCTTTATAGTAATTACCGTTGTTATCGTCTACATTACCATCTTCATCTGTAAAGTATAAAGTTGCTTGTGTAATATTTTCTGATGGTATTACAAACTTATGTGTATATCCATATTGTTCGGCATTTTCTTTCATTTGTGCTGTTTTCCACTGACCATTACCTGTTTTATAATGTATTGTTGGGTTATAATAGCCAAGATAATAAATTACAACATTGTTTGTTGTCGCTGTTGTAATATCTATTGTTTTTTCACTTCCGTCTAAAGTAAATGGATTAAAGCCTTGTGGTGTATACACCTTATTTTCGCCTGAGTCAACAATAGCTACATCCTTTACAGTAAGAACGGTTCCGTTGTTTACTTTATCTACAAATTTTACACTCCAGTTATATTCGTGAAAATCCTCACTGCTTATATCTGGTGCTACATTATTAAGTGAAAAAGCAAATGTTCCGTCACATGCATTTGTTGTACCATCAAATGCATAACTACCTGCAGAAAATTTATATTTAGTTGTTGCAAAGCCTGGCTCTGTGTATAGGCTACCATCTTTTTCTGCAATCAGGTAAACATCTAAATCTGCTCTGTTTGAAGTATTAAGAGTACATTTTAAATACATATCAGAGTTATCCTTTACAGGCTCTACATCTATTCTTGCAACCTCCTCAAAAATTGCAATTTTATTAATAGGATCAGGTGAACCCTCAACAGAAGAATATCCTCTGTTTAAGGCATCGTAGGCTACCCATGCAAAGCCGTTGTTACCATAGTCTTCACCCCATGAGTTTGCTATTTTAAATGCACCCATTTCGCCATTGTCTATCTTATCGTTGTTGTTAATATCTGTCCAAATATTATCGTTGTAGCCAACTAGCGTCATTCTATGGCCTCCATCACAGCCCTCTTGTGCTGTTATAACCTGTTGACCTTCATATTTTGCATTTTCTGGTGCCATAGGATTTGTTTTTAGTTCATCTGATTTCCAGCTTAAAATATAGGTTGAATATGTAAGAACATCTCCGTTACTTAGTGCTGTTTTTATAGCGTCTAGGTCGCTGTCGTCAGCAGAGGTAATTCGTGAATTCTTTGAGCCAACCACATCAAAATACTGATAGCTCTTAACCTTGTATTTTAAGGCAGTACTCCACACTTCTTCATTTGGAATCCAAGACATATAATCGTTATCGTAAGGTACAAGTGACATTGGTGCAACACCTTGCCATGACATAAGTTTATATAACTCATCTGATACTAAACCCTCGTCCACTCCACTGTTTTGTAAATTGTATGCCCATTTTGGCGAAAATGTATTCTCGGGTGTGGTAGTTATACCTTGTAATCTATTCATTTCATAAGTAAACTGATAATATGCCTGTGCAAAGGCTACACAAGAACCAATTTGACCTTGATTACCTATCTCTGGAAAATAAATACTTTGGCTGTTATCTACACTACTTGGCAAATTTGCTTTAGAGCTACCACTTGGCACCTTATATTTTTTACCCTTTAGCTTGTAGTACTCACTTACAGAGTCAATTACAGTTGCGTCTTCAGATATTCCATACTCAAGTGTACGGTCACCTGTTTTTCCCATTTGATGAATACTATTTTCGTCTGCTACATTGCTTACTGTCTGGCTCATAGCTTTAGTTTGTTCTTGAGCTGTATCGCCTTTGTTGTTAAGGGTATCTACAGCAGTTACTGGTACAGCTGTAAGCATTGACATAATTGTTGTTGCCGACAGCACTGTTGAAATAAATTTGCGTGTTTCTTTTTTCAATTTCGATCTCCTCCACTTTACACTATTTGTATTTTGAATAATGGATACAGCTTTAAAAGCATACTCAAAGTCTATCCATTATTTAAAATATAAATAGTATTGCAGATTTATGGCAGATTTTTTAATATTGAATATCAAAAAATCTGCCTATAAATTCATTTTTTTAATACAGCTAATCAGCCCATAGTCTGAAAGCTTAAAACAGCTATTGATTTCTTATTGCAATCAATTTTCTGTTTTCTACAAATATGTACCTACATTAACCTTATAATGTCCCATTGAGTCTTTTGTTGTAGGTGTGTATTTCTTAGAACCACCAGTGTATGTTATATCAACCGTTTGTTCATTTGAATTTGTAAAGATTACATAGGTTGCTCCCTTAGGTAATTTATATGTATACAAAGGCTTTCCACTTGAATCGTTACCAGCCTTTGTCATAGGCTTACCTGGCCAGGTTGTCATAGATTTATTTGTATCTGACCAATAGTAGCAATATATTGTGCCACTCCAGTTTGCTGAATTAACAAAGGCTACAAGATTATCCTCTACTGGGTTTGTTGGAGCCTCGGTAGGCTTTTCTGTTGGTGGCTCTGTAGGTGGCTCTGTTGGTAGCTCTCTGTAATTTACTCTGCCTGTGTTAGCAGTATTATCAGAATGTATTAAATATTTTAATATAAAGATTACATCTCTTATGTTTGTTTCCTTATCGTCATTACAATCTGAAAGAGCAAACCATACATTTGACTCATCAGCACCACCAACTGCACACTTCATAAGTAGCAATGCGTCACGTATATCAAGCACTTTATCATTGTTAGCATCGCCGATTATTGTACCGTTATATTCTGTAACAGACAAATTAATTGTTTTTTCGCAATACTGCTTTTTGCTACCAGTTGAGAAAATTGTTATAGAATAATTATCTGCCTTTCTTGGCATCCAAGAATAATTAAGCTTACTTGTTTTACCTGAAAGGCTGAAGTTAGTTGATCTGATAGTTGCTGAATGAACAGTAGCTCCAGCTGAATCCTTAACAGCTATGTCGTGTGTATTTTTTGCATAGCCTGCGTAATCAATATTTTCATAGTTAGTAAGGGCATAAAGCTCAACAGTATCGCCAACCATAACCTGATGGTTTGGTGTTACGGTAAACTCGGTATATTCAAAAGGCTTTTTCTCTAGCTTCATATCAATATATGTAGATACAACCTTATCAGAATAATCCTTAACATTTACTGTAACTCTGTAATTACCTGCTACATCAAAATAATTAGTAGTATCGTTTTTATCCAGATAGTTTTTCTCAACTGCTTTACCTGTATCAAGATTTTTAAAAATATACTGATACTGATATGGAGCATAGCCACCTGTTGCAGAGGCGACAAAGTTCAGCATTTTTTCAGAGCTTATTTTTGTATCAGTACATTCAACCTTTCCTATTAAAGGCTGTGCAACATTTTCTGTTGCAAAATAGTTTAAGCCTCTATTTGCTTTGTAATAATTACCATTGTTATTATCAATATTACCCTTATTGTCACTGAAATACAAAGTTACATCAGAAGCCTGACTAAGGTTTATAATATATTTATATAGATAACCACGCTTTTCTATATTGTATGTCATAGGTACGCCATTCTGAGTTGTCCACGCACCATTATTTACCTTATAGTGCAGATTTGGTTTATCGTAGCCTCGGTAATAAATAACTGTATCATTCAAATCAGTTTTATGTAGCTCAACTGTTTTTTCTGTACCATCAAGTGTAAATGGATATGGATTTTCTAGCTTTAGTACCCTGTTTCTGGTTGCATCAACAATTTCAGCATTCTTTACTGTAAGAGGAACATTATCCTTTTTGCTATCAGTAAAGGTAACACTCCAGTTGCAATTAGTAATATTTTCTGAGGTTATCTCAGAAAATACATTATTAAGTGCCAGCACCATTGTACCGTCATTAGAGTTTTTTGTACCATCGTAGGAATAATCACCTCTGGAAACACCTACAGTATACATCGTGTAAACAGGTGCACTATATTTTGTACCATTAAGCTCTGCTGTTACAACTGCCTTTGTAAGATTTCTGTTCGCTGAATTCCATGTATATTTAAAATACAAATTACCAGCTGTATTGTAAGGCACAACATCAATTCGGGCAATTGAGCCCATTAAGGCTGTACGCTTAGGTGTTTCAGGTGCACCCTCTACAACTGATACATTGTTTAATGCATCATATGCAACCCATATAAAGCCCTTGTTTCCAAAGTCTTCGCCCCACGAGTTTACAATCTTGAAGGCTCCCATTTCGCCATTGTCTACTTTTTGGTTTTTGTTAATATCTGTCCAGATATTATCATTGTAGCCTACAAGAGCCATTCTGTGGCTACCCTCCATACCTGTTAGTTTTGCAATAGCATATTCGTTTGGATATTTGCTGTTTTCTGGTGCGTCAACATTTTGTGTAAGCTTAACCTTATCAAAGGAGTATGCAAATGTAGAAAAGGACAAAACCTCGCCATTGCTTAACGCAGTTTTTACTGCCTCTAAATCAGAGTCATCTGGTGAAGTTATAGCAGTTTCTTCATTACCAAGGCTTTCAAAAAACTGATAATCCTTAACTCTATATTTTATAGACGATTTCCATACATCCTCAGTAGGACACCAGCTAAGATAATCATTATCATAAGGTACCATACTAATTGGTACATTACCTTGGTACATCATAAATTCATATGCAAACTCAGCTGAAAGACCATCATCCTTGCCTTTGTTTACATTATTATATACAAATTTAGGAGAAAATGTATTTTCTGGTGTAGTAGCTACACCCATTGCTTTATTCATTGTATAGGTAAACTGGTAATAAGCCTGTGCCCAGGCAACACAAGCACCCAAGGACTTTTGGTCACCTACAGCAGGGAAATATTTACTTTGGCTATTATCCACACTGCTTGGAAGACCTGCTGAAGCACTGCTACCACTTGGCACCTTGTATTTTTTGCCCTGTAGCTTATAGTATTCGCTTACAGAATCAATTACATCTACATTATCAGGTATTTCGTCTATAAGTGTATTATCACCTGTTGCACCTAATTGGGTATTAGCATCTTCCTGTACAGAATTGATTAACCTGCTTTGATCACTTTCTTCTGCTACATTATCAACAGCGTTAACAGGCATAGCTGTAAACATTGACATCAGCATTGTTGCAGATAGTACAGTTGACAACCGTTTACGTGTTTGTTTTTTCAATTCAAATTCCTCCTATTTTAGTTGTTTTTATTGGCATTATTACTATCATTCTAACATTTACATATTTTGTTATCAACATTTTAAGTAAAAGAAATAATCTTTGTTAAATATGGCTGAAAATATAAATTTTTTTTTAAACAATAAGCGAATTAAATTTGCTGTAAAAGCTATTTTATATTATAAAAATACGCATAGAATAGCTGTTTTCAGCAACCCTATGCGTATTTTGATTGTTATTAATATTATGTCTTTTTTAGTTTATTTTTTCCTCTTGCAATGTTTTTGCCATATTAAGTGCATTAGCTTCTATAAGCTCACCCAATGACTGATCCTCTGAATTATCAAGTACCATCCAATATACAGGCTGATTATTTCCTTTTACCCTTGTAGCATAAGAAACAAAGTTCATACTTTTTTCTATATATTCCCCTGTTTCTCTATTTTCCTCTGTATATGTATGCACACCAGTATACTTGCACATTTCGTAGTCATTGATTTTAATATTTTCCTGTGCTGTAAGCTTAAATGCATAGTCAGTAAGATCATACTGTTGCGAATCTCTTCTGAAATTCTCAACTATTTTAATTGTTTGGTCAAAACACGCTGGAAACATCTTATCAATGCTTTCTATCGGCTTGTAATCTGAAGCAGTACTTATTAGTCCACCAAACAAAACAATTGTTCTATCTTCTTGATAAGCACACATACCTGGTCCAACGTTTGATGTATTTGTTGTAGGAACACGCATAAATAGTAAAACTGTACTTTTATTCTCGTTTATGGTAATTAATTGTTCCTTTTTACCCCACACTTCTGCCACAGTTTCATTTTCAGTTTCATTTTCAGTTGCTTCTTCGTTATTTTCTTTTTCAGAAACACTGGAATTGTTTTTGCTTTCAGCTGGCTCTCCCTCTGATTTACTACAGCCTGCAACACACGCAACCATTGCAAACGCTAAAATTAATGCTAATATTTTTTTCATATTAAATTCCTCCTGAATCTCTTACAAGTTAACATACAAAAGAGTGCTTGAATTATTATACCCTATCTTTTAATTAAAAGAAATTAATAAATCGTAAATCGATTAATTTGACAAAAATTCACTAACATTATATAATATTTAAGTATTTTTAACCATAGTTCTCACCTCATGTCTTAATTTAACATAAAAATTATTTTCTTGTATTGAAAGGAAATGAATGATGGAAAATAAAAATCAAACTAAAAAAGTAATTTTCTGCTGTCCTTATCATGGGGAACTGCGTGAACCTATCGAGTATTTTAATGCAAAAATCGGCAGAAAAAAACTTGTCAATCTCCCTATTATGTATTGTAAAAAATGCGAAAAATACTACACCCCTTTTTATAATCTAGTAACATTAATAGAAATCAAACATAAAGGTTATCAAGTTATGGCATCAAAAACCACTTCTTTTGGAAAGAATTTTAAAAAAGTCTCAGTACGAATTCCTCGTTTTATAGATATCGAAGAAGAAAACAAAGAAGAAAACAAAGAAGCTGAACGTATTCGCTTAGAGAAAAAAGAAAAATTCCAGAAATATACTGAAGGTCTTAGAGAAGTACTTTACGATCATCTGGTTATGACAAATAAATCTTGTTTTATCAAAGAACATATGTGTCCTATTTGTCGAAATATAACAAAGAAAGAGAACATTAAAATCACACAAAATCAAAAGTTTTTGTTGGCTAATATAAGACATTGTGAGTATTGTAATAATGATTATATTACTCCAGAGCAGTTTCGATTTCTTTGTGACAAAGCAAAAAGCAAAATACGTGGATTTTATCATGAGCCATTTATTTTTCCTAAAAATGTTATTTGCAAACTTGAAAACACTTTTGGTAATCAATATCTTTTCATACCTGAATGGGCACTTGATTTTGAGAAATACGATCATCATAATCTACCACCAAAAGGTGATAAACTATATGATATGACAAATGATGAATACTTGTGGGTCAAAATGTACTATCAACCAGATGAATTTCCTGTTAAATTAAGACAAAAATCCATATTAGGCGAAGCTGGATATTCGGCGAATGAATCAAGAAATAGAAGGCATATCATTCTTGCAAAATGTGTTAAAAAATATGGCAAAAGCAGGGTTATTAATCAATTAAAATCTAATATAAATCTTCGAATAAAGCAAAAAGATGGTAATATACGATACGCAAAAGCTCTCAACACTTGGCGAGGAGATATTACCTTTGTTGAAAACGAATTATAGTAAAAGTCCATAATAAATCAAAAAAGTAAAGGCTGACAGAAAAACTGTCAGCCTTTTATATTCATATAATTAATGTCAATTTATTGTAGCAAATTAAGCCTTAGGACCTGCATCTACAACTTCCTGTGACATATGAGTGTACTTCTTGAAGTTCTCAACGAATGAAGCAGCAAGCTCCTTAGCCTTAGCAGCGTAAGCGTCCTTGTCTTCCCATGTGTTAGCAGGAACCATTAGCTCGTCTGGTACACCTGGGCAAGTTGTAGGAACAGAAACACCGAAGTATGGATCCTCAACAAACTCGCTCTTTAGTAGCTCGCCGTTTAGAGCAGCTGTAACCATTGCACGAGTGTAAGATAGCTTCATTCTCTTGCCTGTACCGTTCCAGCCTGTGTTTACTAGGTAAACGCTAGCACCAGCCTTCTCAACCTTCTCAGCTAGCATAGCAGCGTAGATTGATGGATCTAGTGGTAGGAATGGCTCACCAAAGCATGTTGAGAATGTTGGAACTGGCTCCTTAACGCCGATCTCTGTACCAGCTAGCTTTGATGTAAAGCCAGATACAAAGTAGTACATAGCCTGATTCTTGTCTAGCTTTGAGATTGGAGGTAGAACACCGTAAGCGTCAGCTGTTAGGAAGATAACAGTCTTTGGAACGCTTGTTGACATACCTGAAAGCTCAGCGTTTGGAATGTACTCTACTGGGTAACCAACACGGCTGTTTACAGCTAGAGAATCGTCATCAAAGTCGAACTCTCTTGTGTCTGGATCCATTACAACGTTCTCTACTAGAGAACCGAACTTAATAGCGTTGTAGATTTCTGGCTCGCCCTCTGGTGATAGGTTGATACACTTAGCATAGCAACCACCCTCAAAGTTGAATACAGAATCATCTGACCAACCGTGCTCGTCGTCACCGATTAGCATTCTGTTAGGGTCAGCTGATAGAGTTGTTTTACCTGTACCTGATAGACCGAAGAATACAGCTGTGTCGCCCTCTTCACCGATGTTAGCAGAACAGTGCATTGGGAAGATACCCTGCTTTGGTAGAATGTAGTTCATTACTGAGAATACAGACTTCTTAATCTCACCAGCGTACTGTGTACCAACGATAAGAACAAGGTGCTTCTCGTAGTCTACCATAATAGCAGCCTCTGAACGAGTGTTGTCACGCTCAGGAATGCACTTGAAGCCAGGAGCAGCGATAATTGTGTAGTCTTCCTTAAAGTCAACCAACTGCTCAGCTGTTGGACGACGAAGTAGCTGATGAATAAACATATTCTGAGAAGCTAGCTCGTTTACGATACGGAAAGACTTTGTGTACTTAGGATCTGCACCAGCAAAACCATCGAAGATGAAGATCTCACGGTTCTGTAGGTAAGCAATAACCTTCTCATATAGAGCATCGAAAACCTCTTGAGTAGTTGGCTTATTTACCTTACCCCAAGCGATCTCGTCATGAACGCCCTCTGAATCAACGATAAACTTATCGTTAGCTGAACGACCTGTGTACTTACCTGTTTTAACAACAAGAGCACCAGTTTTGCTGATTGTACCCTCGCCACGACGAACAGCAGCCTCTGTTAGCTGAGCTGGTGTTAGGTTACGGTAAACAGCAGTTGGGTTAATAATTCCTAGTTTTTCTAGACCATATGTTTCCATTGGATTATCCTCCTTAAATTTAACATCTATGCTTTATTTTTCGCATAAATTTTAATGTTATACTCATTATGACATTCATTTATATATTTGTCAAGACTATAAATCACTTATTTAACAATTTCTTAAGAATTTTGCATAATTTTCACTTAGCAAGTTCGTTTTAGGGCAATTTTTTTTAATTTTTTAATAAACTAAAGTGAAGTTATGCAATTTTTATTTTACAGGTTGCATTTTAGTTAGTTTATTCTAACCAAATAACTTTTAATTTATCTACCTGTTTTACCTTGCAATTAAAGTAACTTTTCGGTATTATATAAGTATATAATTTGTTGAAGGATGTAGAAGTATGACTGTTACAGCTTTAAAGGAACAGCTATGCCTAAAATCGGCATATATCAATATGAATTGTAACAAAATAATAGATGGGTGCTATATTGGCGACTATTTAAGCTATGTAATAAAAAATGCAAAGCCACACAATATATGGCTTACTGTGGTTAATAATCCAAACACTGTTGCTGTGGCTATGCTGAAAAATCTTAGCTGTATTATAATGTGCGAAAATGTAAAGCCAACTGAAGAAACTGTTAAAACAGCCTCTGACAAGGGTATTCCTATTTTACTAACAACTAAAACAGCCTATCAGCTGGCTGTAGAAATCAGCAGGGTGATTTAATATGCAGGATTTACGTGACTGTGTACTGGAGCTTGTAAAAAACTCCATAGAGGCTAACAGTACACTTATTGAAATAAGTGTTTTTCAAAAGGATGCAAGGCGATTAGTTTTACAGGTAAAGGATAACGGCTGTGGTATAGACAAGGAGCTGTGTGAGCTTTGTCAACAGCCCTTTTATTCAACAAAAAATAAGGAAATAGGAATGGGCTTACCATTGGTAAAGGAGCTTGCACTGCGTACAGGTGGAGATTTTGCAGTAGAATGTAATGACCATACGGGTATAACTGTATCTGCATTATTCAAGCCATACAACATAAATATGATACCAATAGGCGATCTATACAGAGCTACATTAAATCTTATTAAAGCACACAGCAACATAGATTTTGTACTTTGTCAGAAAACTGGAAATAAAAATATCACTATTGATTCCAGATTTTCAAAGTCAAATAAGGAGTAATAATGGTACTGTTTAAAATTTTAATCGCACTTTTTGCGTGCTATGCAGTGTGCGTTATTTCGTTTATGTCTTACTATGCAAACAGAAAAGCCTCTAGCCATAACAGTGTGCTTGTAATATTAGGCTGTCAGGTTAAAGGCAACAAACCAAGCAGGAGCTTAAAACGCAGGCTTGATGTTGCATATAATTTTCTGGATAAAAACAAGGATATTTATTGCATAGTTTCGGGAGGAAAGGGTAACGACGAGCTTATAAGCGAGGCTGAATGTATGTACTCTTACCTTATTGATAAAGGAATAGCAAAGGAAAGAATATTCAAAGAGGACACCTCTACTAGCACAGAGGAAAATCTGATAAGCTCCTTACAGATTATAAAGGAGCATTCACTGCCTCACAATATAATAATTGCATCCGATTTTTACCACCAGCTAAGAGCAAATATAATCGGTAAAAAATACAGCATTAAAATATCAGGTGCAATAAGCTGTATGCCTTCTGTTAAAATTTTGATAATAAACATTTTAAGAGAGCTTATAGCTATTCCCTACGAAATAATAAAGCCTGTTGATAAAAAATAAAAAGCACTACAGCTATGAATTCACACATAGCTGTGGTGCTTATTTTTACAATATTAAAAGCCTTTGTTTTTCAAATCAGCTACCAGCTGTACATAAAATTCTCTTACATCAAAGCCTAAGAGATTTTCACGATTCAGGTCTATTACATCGCCATGTGAAATACCTCTTTTTCCACTTGCAGTAAGAAATTTATAATTACTGCCCCATCGGAATGAAGGCTCGTCAACAAGTCCGTCATTTGCTCCACTATAATGCCTTACAATAGGATATGACATATTCAATGGGAATTGTCCGTTTGTAGCCTTAACAAGCTTTGAGCCTACACTTTGATAATAAACATCAGGAGAGTCGGGTGCAATACGATTAAGCTCTGCACAGGCTGAGGCTGTAAGGTCGTTTACAGCTGCCATAAAATCTGGCTCTGTATCACCTAATGTTCTTGCTGATGAATTATATGTATTAGCAAGATTATTTTTTACATTTTCAGATGTCATATTCAAAATGTTATCAACAAAAATACAGCCTCGGTGTGGAGTGTTTATTGTAGTTAATGAAGCTACATATTCTGAAGCACCAAGCACACTTATAGCATATCTGCAATCCAAGCCACCCTTTGAATGTGCAATTATATTTACCTTTTCACAGCCTGTTTTATTAACTATATATTTTATTCTGTAATATATTTGCTCGGCACTGTCTGCAACAGACGAAGCTGACTCGTGCTGACCATAAAAAATTCTTGCTCCATTATATTCAAGCTCGGCAGGTATTCTACCCCAATAATTAAGTAGCTTGGAGTCACGGAAAAATACACCGTGAATCAACAGAATAGGATATTTTGTTTGACAAATCTGTTCGTGCAATCGTTGCTTATTAAGATTTATTTTCTCTGTTTCAAACCTTACCTCTTTACTAACAGTATTAATTATACTTATCAGCATACATATATTAGCTATTGGTATCCATCCTAGTATAGCACCCCACACTCTTTTAGCTATACCCAGCTGTACCGATGTACAATAAACCCTTATTATACCATTACAAAACAAAGGAACCTCAACTGCTATTGCTATTATAACGCTTATAAGCCAATCTGACCACGAATGTGGTATATACTCAAACGCAGTTACTATATGATAAATTACAGATATAGTAACCGAGGTAAGAAATACAATTAAAAGCTCACAGCCGTCGTATGCAACCTTTAATCTGAATTTAGGTATCTTTATACTTGCAAACGAAGGGAATATATTAATACCTAATGATAAGAAAATTAAAATAATCAGCAACAGAATATTGCCTGTATTTCTCACATACAAAAAACAATTTGCCATTGCAGATATTATTGCTATATTTAATAATCGTATAATGTACTTCATATTTGTCCTCCTGCTTTTTCTAAATTATCCCACATACATCTCTAAAGCTGAAATAATTTATATGAACACACTAAAAACACGCACTAAAAGCCCTGAAGCATAGCTATACTTCAAGGCTTTTTCTTATTCTTTTATAAAATCTACCACAGTATCCTGTACAATAAGGTCAATTAGCTTTCGGGCTTCTTTTTTATAGCTTTCTGGAATATTAGAAAGTGAAATATGGAAGTAATTTTTCTTATCAAGCTTTACATACACCTGATAAACTGTAGCATTGCTTGAGTTAGACATTGTTATTACTGTCATCTCTCCTAAAGCTGTGTCAGTTTTTTCTATTACTAAAGGATTTTGGCTTTCTTCATAAACCCCTTTAAAGTAATCTATTTCCTTTTGAATATCTCCCTTAAAGACCACCGTAGACAGTATTGCAATTTGTCCACCGTCAACTGTACCAGCAAAGGAAGCATAGCTTTCGTAAGGACTGAATTCATATTCATATCCCCTTGGTATAGGAAACTGTACATTTATTTTCTCGCCAGAAAAATCTGTGATTGTGTGCTTGCTATATGATAGCTCGGCAATATATGTTGGAGGCTCGGTAGGCAGTGTAGCCTCTATAGTAGGCTCTGCATACACCATCTCCTCTGTATCAAATTTTCCAAAGGTTATAGCAAGCCACCCAAACAAGCCAACAGCACAAACAACAGCAAGTGTTATTAATTTATTTTTTCTGTCCCATACTATCAGACGTTTTTTTCTATTGCTAATATCTGACATACTATAAAAATCATATTCTCTGTTATAAATATATTCTGGAACATTATCAGACTGTGAATTCTTTTTTAAAGAAAGCTTTGCTATATCACTCTCAGAATTATCGTTATAATTATCGTGAGTTTCTGTTTCCTCTTGCTGAACAGCCTCATCTGTATGATATAAATTTTTTGTATATATATTATTATCTACAAATGAACCACTAGACGAATCCGTTTGGCTTGGTAATCTTAAATTATTATCGTATCCCTCACTATGCTCTTCAACAAACTCACGTTTCATCTCCAAAGCACCAAATTCCAAGCCACAGCCCTTGCAATAGTAGGTTTCATCATAATTTTCCATACCACAGCGTTCACATTTCATTTCAACACCTCTTTCACTATACAATTAATTATAGCCTATTTTATACCAATTTACAAAAAAGGTCAATCTTTAATAATATATCTACTCAAATTTTATATAGGCATCAATATAGATTTCGGTAAGCTGTATTGTTTAGTGTTTATCACTAAAAGTAAGTTTTTGCAACTTGAATATAGACTTATTATATTCAGTATGATAAAATTAATAGGATATGGAATTAATTCTACCCTTGAAAGGATTGATATATAATGAATATAGTTGCTTTAGCAGGTGGACTAAGCAGTGAAAGAGATGTTTCTATTATCACAGGTAAAAAGGTAGCACAGGCATTGCGTGCAAATGGTCATAAGGTATGCTTGCTTGATGTATATATGGGATATGACGATGATAATATAGACAATATATTTGATATTGATTACGACTTTACACGAAACATTACATCTATAGGAGAAGACGCACCTGATATTGAGCAGGTAAAGGCAAGCAGAACAAATCAGAATCCTGACTGCTTACTAGGTAAAAATGTTATAGAAATCTGTAGTAAGGCTGACATTGTATTTATGGCTTTGCATGGTGACGTTGGAGAAAACGGTAAGCTACAGGCTACATTTGATATTTTAGGCATAAAATATACTGGCTCTGGCTATATGGGCAGTGGCTTAGCTATGAATAAAAGTCTTTCAAAAAAGATGTTCTTAACAAGTGGTATTCCAACACCACAGGGCAAGCTATTTATTAAGGGCGAAAGCACCGAATGCTGGGATAAATTCCCTTGCGTTGTAAAGCCTTGCTCTGGTGGCTCAAGTGTAGGTGTAGCAATTCCACAAAACAAAAGCGAATTTGACAAGGCTATGATTGAAGCCTTTAAATATGAGGACGAGGTTTTAGTTGAAGAATATATAAAAGGCAGAGAATTTTCTATTGGCGTAGTTGCTGGCAAGGCATTACCTATTATAGAAATCTGCCCTAAGGAAGGCTTCTATGATTACAAAAACAAATATCAGGCTGGCTTAACAGACGATATTTGCCCAGCTGTATTACCAGAAGAAACTACAAAGGCTCTACAGCTAATGGCTGAAAAGGTTTTTGAGGTACTAATGCTAGAGGCTTATTCAAGAATTGATTTCTTACTTGACGGAAATAATAATATGTACTGCCTTGAGGCTAATACTCTACCAGGTATGACACCTACAAGCCTATTACCACAGGAGGCTCTTGCACAGGGTATCTCTTATACAGAATTAGTTGAATTGCTTGTACAAGAGTCATTGAAAAAATATCAGTAACGGGTGATTATATGAAAAGCTTAAAATTATCAGAGATTGCCAAAGCCTGCAACGGTAAACTTACAAAGCCAGAATATGCAGATGTAAGTATAAGCTCAATAACAACAGACAGCCGTAAGGCTTGCAAGGATTGCCTGTTTATTCCATTAAAGGGCGAGCGTGCCGATGGTCACGACTACATAGAGCAAACCTTTGAAGCTGGTGTAGAGTGTAGTCTGTCTGAAAAGGAAATAGCTACTGACAAGCCTGTTATAATGGTAGAGTCCTGCTATCAGGCTATAAAGGATATAGCAGAATATTATCGCTCATTATTCGATATTCCTGTAATAGGTGTGTCGGGCAGTGTTGGCAAAACAAGCACAAAGGAAATGATTTACGCTGTGCTTAGCCAAGGCTTCAGCGTTCATAAAACACAGGGTAACTTCAACAACGAGCTTGGTGTACCTCTTACAATATTCGGTTTAGAGGAGCATCATCAGGTTGCAGTTATAGAAATGGGCATAAGCGATTTTAACGAGATGACAAGACTAAGCAAGATTGTAAAGCCAACAATCTGTGTTTTAACCAATGTAGGCGACTGCCACCTTGAAAACCTTGGCGACAGAAATGGTGTTTTAAAGGCAAAAACAGAAATGTTCACATACAGAGATAAGGCTGGTGCTATTTTCTTAAATGGTGACGATAAGCATTTATCAACAGTAACAGCAGTAGACAGCACTACACCTGTAATGTATGGTTTAAACAGCTCTAACTCCTATTATGCAGAGGATATAGATAATAAGGGTGTAGAGGGTATTAGCTGTACGCTTTGTACACCAAAGAATAAAATCAATGTTAACATTCCTGCTATAGGTACATATATGGTAGCAAATGCACTTGTAGCAGTTGCTATTGGTGAATATCTTGGAATGAACAGCAGTGACATAGCTAAGGGTGTAGAAAGCTATAAAACAGTAGGAAGTCGTGACGGTGTAATTGAAAATGGCTACATTACAATTATTGATGACTGCTACAACGCAAACCCTGTTTCTGTAAAGGGTGGTATTGACACACTTACAAATCTTAAGGGCAGAAAGGTTTGTATTCTTGGCGATATGAAGGAGCTAGGCACAAACAGCAAACAGCTTCATTTTGATACAGGTGTATATGCTAAAGCTAAAAATGTAGATATTCTTGTAGCAATAGGCGATGACGCTATCGACATTGCCGAGGGTGCAAAGGGTGGAAATACAGCTGTACTTTATTTTAAAGCTGTACCACAGGCTTTAAGTGAGCTTAATAGCATAATAAATAAGGGCGATACCATATTGGTTAAGGCTTCACGAGCAATGAAGCTTGAAACAGTGGTAAACGCACTTAAGGAAATAACAGAATAATATTATAATTAGATATAAAGCATTACCCATACAAAAAGCAATTTAGTTTGCTGATTGTATGGGTATTTTTTATAGTATTTGATTTATTACAAATTTGGGTTTGTCGAGCTAACACACAAACCACGATAGAGAAAAAACGTAAAGTTTGGGTCCACCCTTTTTAAAGGGTGGCAGGTCAAGGACAGCGTCCTTGTGGGTTTTTAGGGCGAAGCCCTAAACTTCCCGTGATTATAAAAAATGCCGTGTACACGGCATTTTTAGAGAAAAAGTATGAGTTAAAGGGCGTTGCCCTTTAAAATCCCACAAGGGCTTTGCCCTTGACCCATAAACTTTTGAAAAAGTTTAATCAAAACTTTTATGCTATCTCGCCTTTGGTGTGAGCGTTAGCTCACGCCGATAAACCCAAATTTTCCTATTCATTAAATAAGCTTTATTATAAAATAATCCATGCTATATTTTTATAATTTTCTCTAATCGTTTCACAAGAAAAATTGAGCATACAATTTTTATAATATCGGGTATTAAATACGGAACCACACACAGTAGCAAGCCATATAAAATATCCTTTTTCATAATAAAGCAAAACCACGCTGTACCAAATGAATAGCAGGCTAACAAGCCTATAAGCATAGCTACTGTAAGAATTGCATAGCTCTTGCCTAGCTTTTCTGTCATAATACCAACAACAAAGGCTGTAAAAAGAAAGCCTATAATATATCCACCTGTTGGGCCTAAAAGAAAGCCTAAGCCTCCAGAAAAAGCTGAAAAAACTGGTAAGCCTATGGCACCAAGCAATATATAAATAAACATACTACAGGTAGAACGCTTTGCACCTAACAATGAAGCCGAAAGAAACACAGCCATAGTTTGCAGAGTAAACGGAACCTGTCCGAATGGAATTACTATCTGTGAGCAAACAACCATTACAGCAACAAAGAGTGATATGAATATCATATCAGATAGCCTGTTGTTTTTATTCAAGCCTACAGCCCTTTCTTTTTTACTCTTCAAGAGTGCTTTAAAATTATTATTCAAAATCACTCTTATCAAAGCCAAAGCTACGCAATAAGCCTTCTCTGTTTCTCCAGTCCTCTTTTACCTTTACCCACATTGTCAGGTTTACCTTACAATTGAAAAAGCTTTCCATATCCTGTCTTGCATATGAGCCTATCTTTTTAAGCATTGCTCCCTGTTTACCTATAATAATACCTTTATGGCTGTCACGCTCACAATAAATTGTAGCGTCCATATCAATAATATCCTTATCCTCACGGGTTTTCATTCTTTCTACAACAACTGCTGTACCGTGTGGAATTTCTTTATCAAGTAATCTAAGCATTTTTTCTCTTATCATTTCACCTGCAAGCACTCTTTCAGGCTGATCAGTAAGGGTATCCTCATCAAAAAGATGTCCACCCTCCTGTGCTAGCTTTTTAAGCTCGTTTTTAAGGTCATCTATACCACTGTTATTCTGTGCAGACACAGGCACAACAGCCTCAAAATCATATTTCTCGCTATAACGAGCAATCTGAAGCATAAGATCGCTTTTTTCTTTTACTGTATCTATCTTATTTATTGCAAGTATTGCAGGCACGTCCATAGCCTTGAATTTTTCAATAAGCTTAAGCTCTGTGTCTGTAATATCCTTGCAAGCCTCTGTAACAAGTAAACAGGCATCTACACCCGAAACAGACTCATTTACACTTTTAACCATATACTTACCAAGCTCTGTGCGTGGCTTGTGAATACCTGGTGTATCTATAAATACAAGCTGAGTTTCTTCCTCAGTAAGCACGCCCATAATTCTTGTGCGTGTTGTTTGTGGCTTGCTTGATACTATTGCAATTTTTTGTCCTAGCATTTTATTAAGAATTGATGATTTACCTACATTTGGTCTACCTACAATAGCAATAAATGCTGACTTATCATTTAAATTATTACTCATAAAATCCTCCATAAAAAATGGTATAATTGCTACTTATGTAACAATTATACCATATAGTTAACAAATTTTAAAGTCTGTTGATGTACTTGCCTAGTTGTTTTCTGTTTCGATTTTTTTATCCTCTTTCTTATCAGCCTTTTCAAACTCTTTTTCCAGCTCTCCCATTGTCTTTATGCTGTCTACCAATTCCTTAGGACCAACAACGACAAAAACAGAGCTAGCTAATAAGGTAAGAATAAATATTGTAAGACCTTCAGGCGAATAGCAGAGTGATGATATTATCTCCCAGAGAATTCTGGTATCCCAGAATATAAGTACACCTATAACTACAGAAGCAACGGCTCCTATTAAAACTGCACCTGCTGCAGCATCCTTTGCCATTTTTATAAGTGGGTTTTGTTCAGTAGTAACAGCATCACAAACATGCTCTACCGCTGTATTCATAAGCTCAAGTGCCAAAACAAAAGCAATAACAGCTATAACTAACGCAAACCTTGCAACGCTAAGCTCGTAAAACTGACTAAAATACAACACATATAAAGAAATGACTATATGTACTCTCATATTGCGTTCTGCACAAATAGATTCTGCCACACCTCGAAAGGCATACCAAAAGCCCTTTAAAAAGCTAATCAATATTATTAATCCTCTCTTACATAACTAGAAGACGCAGGTAGCCCTAGCTGTGACATTACCTTTTCTTCCTTTTCTCTCATTCTGATTCTTTCCATATTTTCCATATGGTCATAGCCTAGCAAATGAAGAACAGAATGTGCTGTTAGATAGCCAACCTCACGCTGTAGGCTGTGGCCATATCTTTCTGCCTGCTCTACTGCCTTTTCCATAGAGATAACTACATCTCCTAAAATCTGAGCACCTGTTTTTGGGTCGATGTCGTATGCACCGTTTTCGCTCATAACAAATGAAAGTACATCTGTTGGCATATCCTTCTCACGATATTGCTTATTTAGCTTGTGAATTTCTTCGTTATCAACAAAGGTAACACTGATTTCTGCTATTCCTGGAAAATTCTCAAGCTGAAGCACTGCATGACAGCAACGTCTTACCAACATTCTTAAACCAGTAGGAATTTTAACCTTTTTTTGATTGTTTGTAATAATAACTCGGATTTTATCCATTTCTTTTGTTTGCCTCCTCACAATTTCTCTCATAAGCCCTTATAATATCCTGCACTAGCTTATGACGTACTACGTCACGCTCGGTAAAAGCTACGCAGGCAATATCATCAATGTTTTTTAATATACGTATGCTCTCTCTTAAGCCTGACCTTGTGCCATTAGGCAAGTCTATTTGAGTAACATCGCCATTGATTACCATTTTAGAATTAAAGCCCAATCTTGTCAGGAACATTTTCATCTGCTCCCTTGTGGTATTCTGTGCTTCGTCCAGAATGATAAAGCTATCATCCAAGGTTCTACCCCTCATATAAGCTAAGGGAGCAACCTCAATATTGCCACGCTCTACATACTTCTGATAGGTTTCGGCTCCAAGCATATCAAACAAAGCATCGTAAAGTGGTCTTAAATACGGATCTACTTTGCTCTGCAAATCACCAGGTAAAAATCCAAGCTTCTCTCCTGCCTCTACAGCAGGTCTTGTAAGAATTATTCTGTTTATTTCACCTGCACGAAATGCAGTAACAGCCATAGCAACTGCCAGATATGTTTTACCTGTACCAGCAGGGCCTACACCTATTGTAATTGTGTTTTCTTTTATTGCTTTACAATATTTTTTCTGACCAAGTGTCTTAGGCTTTAATGGTTTACCCTTTGCTGTAATACAAATACAATCGCCTGCAAGACGCTCTATTTTTTCTTCGCTACCCTCATTAATTAAAGATATACAATAGCGTACATTTTGTTCGCTAAGGGTTTCTCCTCTGTTAAGCAATGCAAGAAGGTTTTCTATTACCTTTACAGCCTTAGACACACTCTCAATATCGCCACTTATTTTAAGTACAGAGTCTCGCCCTACAACACTTACAGCGTATTCGTTTTCAATAATTTTTATATTTTCATCAAAGCTACCAAACAATGCAATAGCATTGTCCATACGGTCAATATTAATTATTTGCTCCAATAAACCTTCACCTTCAGTATAGAATAAAGCATAAGCAATAATACACAAGTTTGATAAGTATAGCTATATTTTATCAAAGCATATAAAACACCACTATCAAAATCATTGTTATTATACCATAGACTTTAAATTTTGTCACTATTTTCTAAAAATTTCAATACATTTTTTTCAATTTCAGCAATTCAGTAAAAGCAGAATATCGGTTTTTATCAATGTTGCACATATAGCTTTTAATCTATATGTACAGGCTGTTACGAATGTTTATAATTACAAGCTTGACAAATTGGGGTTGTCGGTGTGAGCTAACGCTCACACCAAAGGAAAGACAGCTTAAAAGTTTTGATTAAACTTTTTCAAAAGATGCAACCAATTTGCGAAGCAAATTGATTGCGTAACCAACCACTATGTGGTTGGTTACATAAAATAATTGCCCTCGTGGGATTTTACGCAATCAATCCCTATGGGATTGGTTACATTAGGCAAAGCCCTTTAACTTCTCGTTAATTCCTAAAATGCCGTTGAAAACGGCATTTTAAAAAGACAATTATGCGTTAAGGACTCCGTCTAATACAACCAATTTTGAAAAAATTGATTGTGTAAACCTGTAAGGGGTTTCACCCCTTAACCCCAAAAGCCTTTGAAAAGGCTTTACCCAAACTTTAGGTGTGGGTTTGTGCTAATCCGTAACTCCCCTACAAACCCAAATTTGTTTTAAATAAATCAGTATAAATTTAGCCGTTTAAAATGAATTAAACGGCTAATTGTTTTATAAATCAAGAATTTTCTCTTGTGTAGTTTAGTAGACCACCTGCAAGAATAATATCCTTTGTTCTGTCAGAAAGCTCGCACTTAGCAACGATTGTTTTACCGTTTGTCTTGTTCTCGATAACTACATCTGTACCATCAACAATGCATTTCTTAACATCTGGTAGTACAAGCTCGTCGTTCAGATTAATGCTGTCGTAATCAGCCTCGTTAGCAAATGTCAGAGGAATGATACCTGCATTGATAAGGTTAGCTCTGTGAATACGAGCAAAGCTCTTAACAAGTACAGCCTTAACACCTAGATATAGTGGAGCAAGTGCTGCGTGCTCTCTTGATGAGCCCTGTCCGTAGTTTTCGCCACCTACGATTACGCTCTGTCCCATAGCCTTAGCTCTTGCTGGGAATTCCTTGTCGCATACTGTGAAGCAGTGCTCTGAAATAGCAGGAATATTTGAACGTAGTGGAAGAATTTTAGCACCAGCTGGCATAATGTGGTCAGTTGTGATGTTATCCTCAACCTTTAGTGAGCACTTAGCCTCAATGCTGTCCTCTAGTGGATATGTAGCAGGGTATGGCTTTATGTTTGGTCCTCTTAGAACCTCAACGCTGTCCATTTCAGCCTCAGAAACAGGAGCAGCAACCATATTGTCGTTTACCAGGAACTCCTCTGGAAGCTCAATCTTAACCTCGTCACCAAGTGTTCTTGGGTCGCAGAATACACCAGCCAAAGCAGAAGCAGCTGCTGTTTCTGGAGATACAAGGTAAATCTGACCGTCTGCTGTGCCAGAACGTCCCTTAAAGTTTCTGTTAAAGGTTCTTAGAGAAATACCCTTTGAGTTAGGTGACTGACCCATACCGATACAAGGGCCACAAGCACACTCAAGAATTCTTGCACCTGCTGCAATTAAATCACCTAATGCACCGTTAAGAGCAAGCATATTGTAAACCTGCTTTGAACCAGGAGCGATAGATAGAGAAACATTCTCTGCAACAGTTTTGCCCTTTAGAATAGCAGCAACTCTCATAAGGTCTAGGTAAGATGAGTTTGTACAAGAACCAATACATACCTGATCAACAACCTGAGGGCCAATTTCTTCGATAGTCTTTATATTATCAGGGCTGTGTGGGCAAGCAGCCATTGGAACAAGTGTAGAAAGGTCAATGTCAATAACCTCATCATAAACAGCATCAGCGTCAGCTGAAAGCTCTGTCCAATCGTTTTCTCTGCCCTGAGCCTTTAGGAATGATTTTGTAACCTCGTCAGAAGGGAAGATAGATGTAGTAGCACCAAGCTCGGCACCCATATTTGTAATTGTAGCACGCTCTGGTACTGTAAGAGTTTTTACACCCTCGCCACCGTACTCTACAATTTTACCTACGCCACCCTTAACAGACATAATCTTAAGAACCTCAAGAATAACGTCCTTAGCAGATACCCATGGCTGTAGCTTGCCTGTTAGGTTAATTCTTACCATTTTAGGCATTGTGATGTAGTATGCACCACCACCCATAGCAACAGCAACGTCAAGTCCACCTGCACCAATAGCAAGCATACCAATACCACCACCTGTTGGTGTGTGGCTGTCTGAGCCGATTAGAGTTTTACCAGGAATACCAAATCTCTCAAGGTGTACCTGATGACAAATACCGTTACCAGGTCTTGAGTAGTAGATACCGTGCTTTCTACATACTGTCTGAATAAAACGGTGGTCGTCTGCGTTTTCAAAGCCTGTTTGTAGTGTGTTATGGTCAATGTACGCAACACTTTTTTCTGTTTTTACTCTTGGTACACCAATAGCCTCAAATTCTAGGTAAGCCATTGTACCTGTTGCGTCCTGTGTTAATGTCTGGTCAATTTTTAAACCAATATCACTGCCTACTGTCATTTCGCCACTAAGCAGATGGTTTTTGATTATCTTTTGTGCTATTGTATAACCCATGATAATCTCCTCCTTAGTCTTAATTTAAAATAACCCACAAAATTGCAAAAAACAATATGGAATTTATTAACAAACCATTTTATTATCTATCAAATAAATAAAATAGTCAATATACTATGTAATATTAATTGTTAAAGTGTTTCAACAAAATCCTTCAGATACTGCTTGAACTCTTCGCCGAACTCATTGTTCTGTACGCCTACCTCAACCTGTGCCTTCAGAATACCAAGCTTGTTACCCATATCGTAACGCACGCCTGTAAAGTCTACAGCTGTCATACCTACAGTAGTAGCAAGCTCCTTCATAGCGTCTGTAAGCTGAATTTCTCCACCTACACCTGGCTCAACTCTTTCAAGAATCTCGAAAATTTCAGCTGGTAGTACACATCTGCCAAGAATTGAGAACAGAGAAAGAACCTCTTCCTTTGTCTTTGGCTTTTCTACCATGTCTGTACAGCTGTATACGTTATCCTCTAGCTTGTCTACCTTTAGTGAGCCATACTTGTGAATCTCACTTTCTGGTACCTCTTTTACACCAAGTACGCCCTTGCCGTACTTTTCGTATGCTCTTATCAGCTGACCGATTGCAGGGTCTTCGCCTACAATTACGTCATCGCCAAACATTACAGCAAATGGCTCGTCACCAACAAAGTTTTTCGCACAGCTTACAGCGTGGCCCAAGCCCTTAGTTTCCTTCTGTCTTACAAAGGTAATATTTGCAAGCTTTGGTATAGCTGTTACAGTGTTGTAAAACTCTGTTTTGTTGCCCTTTAGAAGAGCCTGCTCAAGCTCTGGTGCATAGTCAAAGTGGTCTTCAATTACACCCTTGCCTCTGTTTGTGATAATAAGTATTTCTTCGATACCAGCCTTAACAGCCTCTTCAACAATATACTGTATAGCAGGCTTGTCAACGATAGGGAACATCTCTTTTGGCATTGCTTTTGTTGCTGGCAGAACTCTTGTGCCTAATCCAGCAGCAGGGATTATTGCTTTACGGATCTTTTTCATATTTGTACCTCTCATAAATAAATTTATAATTAATTAGGGATAATTAACCTTTAAAATAAAAGTGGAATACATTTTACTACAACATATGCCATTAACAAAATGTAGCCTAGTGTCATATTAACTCCACCTGTTTCGCTTAAGTGCTTTTTCACTTCTTCGTCAGATGAGAATTTTGCTTTTGCCAGCCTTACCTTTTTGATAACGTGCTTGTAGTAGCAACGGTTTGCTATTAAGCCACTTACAACCATAAGAACAGCTCTGACTATATATAGTATTCCTGTAAAACAGATTACGTTAATCTGATCGTTAGATAGCACTGAAAGTAGCTGATCAGATACAATTTCGCCCTCTATAATAAGGTTGTTAACCTCGAGTATTTGATATGAAACAGGGCTTAGTATATTGTAGCCTATAGTTAATAGTCCGAATAAAACAGTTAGAATTGTACCAAGCAGATATTGCTTGCGATATAAGAACCAGCCACCAGAAAACAGAAAGGCAAAAAAGTTAAAGCGACTTCTGTTATGGTCGTGAATTCGTTTAAAAACCAGACTAAAGAGCAGAGAATTGTTTTTAACATATTTCTGAGCCTCTCCAAGCTTTACATCGGGTGCAATTTCTTCGTTTTCGTTTATTCTAAATTGTATCGGAGTAAATGGCATATCCTGAAAATCAGCATTGCCTTGGCTACCAGCAGTATATGGATTTCTCAGAGGAGTAGAGCAGTGCTTGCAGAAGATGGAATCACTGCTGTTTTTTGTTCCACAATTACCACATATAATACCGTCAGAAGAATAGCTACTATTTGTATTGCTATTTGCTTCGTTGCTGTTGCCTGTGTTTTCAGCACTCCACACATAGCCCTCTTTATGCTTGTGGTGATTTATACATTGGTTGTTTTCTTCGTAGCACTCTCTATGCTGAGGTGTACCACAAACAGGACATACAACTACGTCGTCATCCTTTTCAAATAGCTTATTACAATGTGTGCATTTTTGATTAACGTACTTCAATTTGATTCCCTTTCATTTATACAAATATTAAATACACTCTTATTCTAATAATTTTAACAGATTTCATAAAAAACTGCAACTGTTATTTTTGTTGCAATATGATAAGCGTTATTAATTATATAGAATAGCTTTTAACATATTTTTTTATAATTATTTTACACTTTTTCTGTTTGATTATTGTTACATATATGTTAATGTTTTAAAGCGAAAACAGCTTTTAAGCTGGTGTGCAGAAAAATTAATTATAATTACGTTTAAAAGATTTTTTCGTATTGCTATAAACCAACTTATTTGATATAATAAAAAATTAGAGTGATATTATGTCGAAAGGATTTGAAATATATGAAGCTGGGAATGGTTGGATTACCTAACGTAGGTAAAAGTACTTTATTTAACGCAATAACTAATGCAGGTGCACAGTCTGCAAACTACCCTTTCTGCACAATCGAGCCTAATGTGGGTGTTGTTTCAGTGCCTGACAGCAGACTTGACAAGCTTGCAGAAATGTACGACCCTGAAAAATTCACACCTGCTACTATCGAGTTTGTTGATATTGCAGGCTTGGTAAAGGGTGCGTCAAAGGGTGAGGGCTTGGGCAATAAGTTCTTGTCAAACATCAGAGAGGTAGACGCTGTTGTTCATGTTGTGCGTTGCTTTGATAATGATGATATTATCCATGTAGATGGCTCTGTTGACCCTGCAAGAGATATAGAAACTATTAATCTTGAGCTTGTTTTGTCTGACGTTGAGATGATTGAAAGAAGAATAGACAAAACTAAAAAGCTTATGAAGGCTGACAAAAAATATGCTACAGAGCTTGAGTTTTTCGAGAGGGTAAAGGCTACACTTGAAGAGGGTAAATCTGCAAGAAGTGTAGAGTGCACAGAGGACGAAAAGGCTTTGCTTAGCTCAGTAGCTCTGCTTACAAACAAGCCTATTATATATGCAGCAAATGTAAGTGACGCTGATTTTGCAGACGGTATTGAAAATAACGAGTACTATCAGAAGGTTAAGGCTATTGCAGATAGCGAAAATGCAGCTGTATTGCCAATTTGTGCAGAGCTTGAGGAACAGCTTGTAGATATGGAGAAGGAAGAGCGTGATATGTTCCTTAACGATATAGGACTAACACAGTCAGGCTTGGATCGTCTTATCACAGCCTGCTATGATTTGCTTGGTCTTATCTCTTACCTTACAGCTGGTAAGCCAGAGGTTCGTGCATGGACAATTAAAAAGGGTACAAAGGCACCACAGGCAGCCGGTAAAATCCATACAGACTTTGAAAGAGGCTTTATCAGAGCTGAGGTTATCGCATTTGACGACCTTATGGCTTGTGGCACAATGACAGCTGCAAAGGAAAAGGGCTTAGTAAGAAGCGAAGGTAAGGAATACGTTATGAAGGACGGCGACATAGTGCTATTCAGATTTAATGTATAATAGCAGTTGCTATTCGCAAATTAGTTATATTATAAAAACAAACGACCAATTACAGTAGATACCTGTAATTGGTCGTTATTTTTCGCTAAGTAAAGAGATTTATCTCTATGTGATTAACTTTTTCAGCAACAGGGCGATTTGTAATAAAAATTATTCCCTCGTGCTCGTCGGTACCTTGCTGTAAATATAGGTCATCATTGTTAAGTAATTCAACATCGTACGTAGCAATGGTTGTTTCTTTTCCGTTTTCTTTTATAAGCTTTTCGGATTTATATGTAATTGAAATCGTAGCTATACCTACAGGAGAAACATTTTCGTATTCGCAAAAATCAATCTCTGCTCCTGCTTCAGAATTTCCATCAGGGTGCCAATGTATAATACTATCGGGAGCAGTTAGAATTTCAATACCTGTGAATTTTTTATTTGATACTATGGATATTCCACTCAAATATCCATTATTACATTCTACGTAAAGGTCTGTAGGATTGATTCCTGTGGTGTCATATTGAAAAGCGATGCCACTTGAGCTTGTATCGGTATTAGAGGTGTTATTATTAGTGGTATTGCTATTGTTAGAGCTATCCTTATTGAGTTTATCGTTGCTAGTGGTGCTGTTATTATTGTGAGGAATGCTATATTTTATGCTGTTTGAATAGCTTGTAGAATTTTTAAAAATTTCCTGTACAGACAAAGGGTTTTTAACTGCATAGGTTTGTGTGGGTTTTACATTGTCATTTATCCATATCTCATTCAGCCCTTGATTAAAGCATATGGTAGTAAGGTCATTTATAACAATCTGATATGAGCTGTCACGACTTAATGCTCTGCTTGCTGATATTGGTGTAGGCTCTAGCTTTACCCTTTTTAGATATTTAAGGGTAGTGTCAACATCCTCTACCCTTATGCTGTAGCCATCTTTAACTATTTTAACAGAGCTTACATTTTTAAACAGGTAGTCAAAGCCACCGGAATCCTTTATCTGATTGATTTTTATGCCGTCAGAATTTGTTAAAAAGCATACTGCAACTACAACACAGGCAATAACAGCTGTTATGCTTATGAATAATGCAGGCTTTTTGTAGCTAAGTATGTTTTTAATCCTTGTTTTTACACCAATCTCACCAAAGGCTAACGGACAGGTAGAAAAAATTTTGCTTGAAGCACTGCTATTTATAAGTGCGTTAGAATATGACTTTTTCTTTTCGATACCTATTTCTGCAATTACCCTTTCGTCACAGGCTAGCTCAATATCTCTGCAAAACAGAATATATGCAAGCCATATAAAAGGGTTAAACCAATGAATAACAAGCAGTAAAAAACCTAAAGGCTTTAAGCTATGGTCGTAGCTTTTTAGATGAGCATTTTCGTGTGCAATTACATATTCCATATCCTCCTCAGCCATAGAAGACGGAAGATAAATTTTAGGGTGAATTATACCTAAAATAAATGGTGTAGGAATATGGTCACAGAGAAAGATATTATCTTTAATAGGCATTGCCTCTCTTGTTTTTTTACGAATACGCAAATAGCTTATTCCAGTGAGTAAAATCAGAATAAGCATACCTATAATCCATATGTCAGATGCTGTAATTGTTATAGGGCTAAAGCTAGTACTAGCTTTGTTTTCTAAGGCTGGGCTGATATTTGGTGTTATTACTGGTATAGCATTGTAGTTTGTAAGTGGATTTGCAAATGACGGTTCAAGTGATATAGGCTCAACACTTGGTATCAAGCCAAAAACGCTTTCGATAGAAAACGGACAAATTAGGCGAACAGCCACCAATCCCCATAAAATAATTCTGATATATTTAGGTGCCTTTTGTAGTAGTAAACGAATTAAAATAACAGCAAGTACAACAAAGCTTGCGTTTATACTCATATTTAAAATTTTAAGGAACAAAGTATCCATAATCAATCCTCCTTATACTCGTCTACTATGCGACGTAGCTGTGCTACCTCGTTTGGTGTCAGCCTTTTTCTTGATGTGAATGCAGTAAGAAAAGCAGGCAACGACCCCTTAAAGGTTTCCTCTACAAATTTCTCACTTTGCAAAGAGTAAAACTCCTGTTTTGAAATTAAAGAAGTAACTGTTCCTTTATTGTTCTGAAATATACCCTTTTCGCAAAGTCTCTTTAACACAGTGTAGGTTGTTGATTTTTTCCATTTAAGCTGTTCTTCACAGAGCTTTGAAAGCTCTGTTGATGAAATAGGCTCATTTTGCCATATCATATCAGCAAATTTAGCCTCAACTACACCTAATTGATAATTGCTCATAATTTCACTCCCCTTTTTTTACAGTTCTACACACTGTAGATCTTAAGTTTATTCTACAATATGTAGAATAAACTGTCAAGAGCGATCACGAATTTTATAATAAAAAAATCCACCCTGCATTGACAGGGTGGAATAAATAGAAGTAAATATTATTTTTGTTATCAATAATTTTCTGCTCTAACCTCAAAGAAGCTTTGTGGGTGCTTACATACTGGACATTCCTCTGGAGCCTCAAGACCTACAACTATATGGCCACAGTTACGGCACTCCCACATTGTAACGCCACTCTTTTTGAATACCTCCATTGCCTCTACATTACGAAGCAATGCTCTGTATCTTTCTTCGTGTGCCTTTTCAATGGCAGCTACACCTCTGAACTGCTCAGCAAGCTCTGTAAAGCCTTCTTCCTCAGCCTCTCTAGCCATACGGTCGTACATATCTGTCCACTCTGCGTTTTCACCCTCGGCAGCGTGTAGTAGATTCTCTGGTGTATCGCCAAGCTCGCCTAAAGCCTTAAACCATAGCTTTGCGTGCTCCTTTTCGTTTTCAGCTGTTTTTAAGAATAGTGCAGCAATCTGCTCGTAGCCAGCCTTTTTAGCAACAGAAGCAAAGTATGTGTACTTGTTTCTTGCCTGAGATTCACCTGCAAATGCTTCCCAAAGATTTTTCTCAGTTTTTGTGCCTGCATATTTATTTCTAGCGTTTGGAGTAGGTACAACCTTTTCGAATGTTGTTGATGGCTGTTTGCACTTAGGGCAAACAAAATCACCTGTCATAGCACCCTCGTGAACATAGCCACAAGCCTTACAAACCCATTTTTCCATATTTTTTCCTCCTAGATATTTACAATTTTAATAAAGCACATAATAATAGTGCAATTTAGTCAAATTATACCAACAAAATTTAGTATAGTCAATAACTAAATCATAAATTTTTGAAAATAATTCTTAATTATTATGCTAATTTTTCTATAATATATAATCGACAAAAGAATTTTCTTGCTAAATAGGTTAGGTGCCAAAAGCAGATTGGCTTTGTTCGATTACTGTTAATATTGTTGTAGCTAAACAACAAAAGAAAAATTATAGGAGTAAATAAAAAGAAAAAACAGTAGTAATTATTTTAGAAATTCTATCAAAAAAACACTACATATTGTGGCTGAAAATTAATTAAACCTATTTTTGTGTATTTTAATGATTAAACTGTGTAAAAAACCGAATATATGGTGCTATTTTGCGAATATTAAAGGTGTAACTTATGCAATATAAACAAAAAAATGGTAAATTTTTAACAGGTTCAACGAAAGGGAGTAGGTGATGTTGCACAATTAATTAAACCTCATTTGGTTATTTAAACAAAGTCTTGCTTTTGAGTTGTGCAAAGCAAACAAAAACTTTGTGTCGAATATATTAATGTAACTAAATTAACTAAAATTAGTTGCATTTAGGGTGTGTATATGCTATTATTACTATAGTAGTTATGGCATTTGTGTGAACTGTCTAATTACGCAAGCAGTTTTTACAACTGCCAGAAAGTTAAAAGATATTTATTTAAAAATTTTCAAAGAAAGAAGGAAATTACAATGTTCAGTAAAACAAAGAAGTTTGCAGGCGTTATGCTAGCTGCTGCAATGATCGTTGCATCTTTTGCAGGCTGTGGCGGTAACACAGAAGAGGGCGGCCAGACAAGCAGTGGTGGCGACAGCACACAGGCTACTCAGCCAACAGTAGACGCAATATCAGTTGATGATATGCTTAAGGATCCAGATTTCGCTCTTGGCACAGAGGGTAAAGACAGCGAGGCTACACTAAAGGTTTGGGCTCCATCAGATGCTCTTGATGTATTCCAGGCTCAGTGTGATGCTTTTGCAAAGAACTTTAACGAGCAGGGCAGAAAGATTAAGATCGAGGTTGTACAGCAGGGTGAGTCTGACTCAGCTGCTAACCTAATGAACGACCCAGAGGCTGCTGCTGACGTATTCGGTTTCGTATCAGATAACGCTTCAAAGCTATATCCAGGTGGCTATGTAGCTCCTGTAAGAACACAGTACGCTAAGTCAATCGAAGAGAGCAACCTAGAGGGTGCTCTAAGCGTTGCTAAGTCAGATGATCAGCTAGTTGCATTCCCAGAGACAGGTGACAACGGTTACTTCATCTACTACAACAAGTCATTAATTAACGAAGAAGAGATTAAATCTCTTGAGGGCATTATGAAGGTTTGTAACGAGAAGAACAAGAAGTTCGTTATGAGCATTGGTAATGGTTACTATGGTTGCGTAATTCCTCTAACAGCTGGTGGTACTTATGAGCTAGGTCCAGAGGGCAATCAGGTTCTTAACTATAATAAGGATGAGGTTGTTAAGGTTGCAAAGGCATTCTCAGACCTACTAGCTGAGGATCCACACTTCTCAAGCGACGATACAGATAAGGTTCTATCTTCTCAGCTAAAGTCTGGTAACGCTGTTGCTGGTGTATCAGGTACTTGGAAGCTAAAGGCTATTAAGGATGCTCTAGGCGAGAACTTTGCTTGTGCTAAGCTACCTACAATCAAGGTAGATGGCGAGGACAAGGATATGATCTCAATGTTCGGTTACAAGCTACTAGGTGTAAACAAGAACTCAAAGTATCCATACACATCACAGGCTCTAGCATACTATCTATCAAGCGAGCAGTGCCAGAAGGAAAGAATGGAACAGCTTGGTTGGGGTCCTTCAATCACAGCTCTTGTTGAGAGCGATGCAGTTAAGAACGACGAGTGTCTAAAGGCTGTATATGCTCAGCAGGCACATTCAGTTCCACAGATTGGTCTAGCTGGTTCATTCTGGGATCCAACAGGTGCATTCGGTAAGTATGTTGTTGATAAGAAGGAAGACCGTTCAGAGGCTGGTATCTCTAAGGCTTACGACAACATGGTAGACAACATCACAGCTCAGTAATTTTAATTACTTGGTTGCTAAGATTATTAAATAATTAATTTGCTCAAGCAGTCTATAATTTTGTAGACTGCTTGAGTAGTCAAAAAAAGTTATATTTTAAAGGTTTTTTAAGGGGAGTAATATAATGAATTTTATTGATTATGTACAGCTCAACCCTTTCCAGAAGTTCGCTTATAAACTAAAAACCTTCTTTACATCAGTTCCTGGTGCCATTGCTAACTTTTTTAAAGCAATCGGAAAGTTTTTTGTTGCTTTCTTCGTAGGCATCGGTAATTTCTTTAAGGATTATGTAGGTAACTTTAAGGTTGGTACTATACCAACTAAGCTTTCATATGTAGTTATGGGCTCTGGTTGCTTCCTTAACAAACAGCTTGTAAAGGGTATAGTTTTCTTAGCGCTGGAGGTTGCGTTTATTGCCTATATGGTAGGCTTTGGTGGACCATACCTTGCAAAATTCGGAACATTGGGTACAGTTGAAGAGCATACAGAAATCGGTGCCGATGGTATGCCTGTTACTGTTTTCGGTGACAACTCAATGCTTATCCTATTGTTTGGTACACTAACACTTGTTATTATCGCTTTGTTTATTTATCTTTACATACTAAATATTAAGGTTGCAGTAACAAACGAGAAAACAGTTAAGGCTGGTCACAGACCTAACAATATAAAGGAAGATGTTAAATTGTTGTTAGATGAGAAATTCCATGTAACACTACTTACTCTTCCAACAACCTTGGTAGGTTGCTTTACAATTCTACCACTAATCTTTATGATTTTGATTGCGTTTACAAACTTTGACCATGCTCACCAGCCTCCAAACCAGTTATTTACTTGGGTAGGCTTTGGTAACTTTACAGATATTTTTGTAAACAACCCTAGATATTCAATGACATTCGGTAAGATTCTTTCATGGACTCTTATCTGGGCAGTAGTAGCAACATTCTCTTGTTACATTCTTGGTGTAATTGTTGCTCTAATGATTAACAAAAAGGGCCTTAAGTTTAAGGCTGTATTCAGAACCTGCTTTGTAATGGCAGTTGCTGTTCCTCAGTTCGTAACATTGCTTCTAATGGCACAGATGTTGTCACAGGGTGGTGTTGTAAATGTATTCTTGCAAAACTTGCACCTCATACAGGAGCCTATTAAATTCCTAGATGGTGACCCTACTGTTGCTAAGATAATGATTATCGTAGTAAATATCTGGATTGGTATTCCATACACAATTTTGAGTACAACAGGTATTCTTATGAATATTCCTGAGGATCTATATGAGTCAGCTCGTATAGACGGTGCTACACCAGTTGTACAGTTTATGAAGATTACACTTCCATATCTAATATTCGTAACAACACCACAGCTAATTTCAACATTTGTTGGTAACATTAACAACTTTAACGTTATCTTCTTGCTAAGTGGTGGTGGTCCTCAGAATGTAAATATGTACAACGCTGGTGAAACAGACCTACTTGTAACATGGTTGTATAAGTTGACAATGACTAATAACGATAACAACCTAGCAGCTGCTATCGGTATTCTTGTATTTATTATCTGTGGTTCATTGTCATTGATTACATTTAACAATACTAAGTCAGCTAAGGATGAGGGGGCGTTCTCATGATAAAAAGTTATAAAGCAAAAAGAGCTGTGGGTAACGCCATAGTATATACTATCCTTACAATCCTTTCAATTATCTGGCTTCTTCCTCTTCTTTGGATTGTAATGACATCATTCTCAGGTGAAGAGTCAGTATACATTACAACAGTTATTCCAAGAGCTTGGACATTTGATAACTATATCCAATTGTTTACAGATACAAAGGCTTACAACTATCCAAGAGCATTTGCAAACACATTTATTGTTGCTGTTTTCTCTTGTGTTATTTCAACACTTAGCGTACTAATGGTTTCTTACACATTCAGCCGTCTAAGATTTAAGGCAAGAAAAGCATTTATGAATGTTGCAATGATTCTTGGTATGTTCCCTGGATTTATGACAATGATTGCTATTTACTACATTCTAAAGACAATCGGTCTATCACAGAGCCTTGTTGGTTTGATTGTAGTATATTCATCAGGTGCTGCACTAGGCTACTTTATCTCAAAGGGCTTCTTTGATACAGTTCCAAAGGCACTAGACGAGGCTGCTACTATTGACGGTGCGAATAAGAACCAGATTTTCTGGCAGATTATTTTACCTATGTCAAAGCCAATCGTAGTTTATACTATTCTAACATCTTTCATTTCTCCATGGACAGACTTTATTATGGCTAGAATGCTTCTTCGTGATGCTACTGACCAATATACAGTTGCATTGTTGCTATGGAAATGGACAGAGAAGGAACAGCTAGAGCAATACTTCTATCGTTTCTGCTCAGGTTCAGTATTAGTTGCAATTCCAATTACACTTCTGTTCATCAAGATGCAGAATTTCTATGTAGAGGGTATTACAGGTGGTGCTGTAAAGGGATAATTCCTTTTAAAGCAGTATTGCTGAAAATAAAATTTACAAGCAAAGAGGTGAAGACAGAGTGTCTTCACCTCTATTTGTATATAAAGCATTTGTAATTAACACACTGCAATAAACAAGGCATTGCTTGAGGTGTTCAGCTTTACGGCAAATATAACTGAAAAGTTCATTGCAAAAAGTAAATTACAAATGACTTGTTACTTATTATGTACCTGAATGAAAAAAATATTCAAAAAAAGAGGTGGAATAAAATGTTTAAGAAATTTTTATCACTTACATTAGTAGGCTGTTTGTGTGCATTAATACTTGCTGGCTGTGGAAATGAGGGTGATACAGCATCTTCAGCTTCAAATACAGATACACAAGCAGGCACAGGCGAGATAGAGCCATTAAAGGCAGTGCAATCTACTGATAATTTCAGAAACTATTATCAGATTTTTGTGCACAGCTTTTGTGACTCAAATGATGACGAAATAGGCGATATTCCTGGTATTATAAGCAAGCTTGATTACCTTAACGACGGAAATCCAGAGGGTGGAGATGATTTAGGTATAGACGGCATATGGCTTACACCAATTTGCGAGTCGGAGTCTTACCATAAATATTCAGTTGAGGATTATTGTAAGGTTGACGATGAATTTGGCACAAATGATGATTTCAAGAAATTAATAGAAGAGTGCAACAAGCGTGGAATAAATGTAATAACAGACCTTGTTATTAACCATTCCTCAGACCTTCATCCTTGGTTTGTGCAGGCGTGCGAAGAGGTAAAGCAGGGCAATCTTGACGGCTATGCAAAGTATTACCATATTGTAAAGGCAGTGGATAAGGACGCAAATTCTACCTATTACAATATAAACGGAACAGATTATTTTTACGAGGCTAATTTCTCAACATCAATGCCAGAGCTTAATGTTTCAAACGATAAGGTTAGAGAAGAAATTAAAGAAATAATGAAGTTCTGGTTTGATATGGGTGTTGCTGGCTTCAGACTTGACGCTATAAAGTACTATGATACAGGTGGAGATGACGGAATAGAGTTCCTTACATGGTTTATGAAAACAGCAAAGGAGCTTAAGGAGGACGCTTATATTATAGGTGAAAACTGGTGGGGTACAAGCCAGATTCTTGACTGGTATGAAACAGGCATTGACAGCCAGTTTAATTTCCCAATGAGTCAGGGTGATGGTCACTTTATAAGTGCAGCACGTACAGGTAACGTTAAAAGACTTTTCAATTCATTAAAGAACTGGGAAGACCAGATTGATGAGATTAACAAGGACGCAATAAATGCTTCATTCTTGACTAACCACGATATGAAGAGAAGTGGTGCAGCTCTTGGCAGAGATTTAAAGAGCCAGAAGCTGGCAGCTATGTGCTATATGCTTACTCCAGGTAACTCATTCACATACTACGGAGAAGAGGTTGCACTGCTTGGTAGCTCTGATAACGATGGCTCTTACCGTTTGCCAATGCCATGGGACGGTACAGAGTGGGAGAAAATCCACTTGCCAAGTATCTCCTTTGATATAGCAGAGGATGCAGTTACAACTACTGTTGAAGAGGCTATTAAGGACGAAAACTCTCTGTTAAAAACATATCAGGAGATAATAAAGCTAAAGCTACAGAATCCTGAAATAGCAAGAGGTACAATTACACAGGTTATTGAAACAGAAAATAGCTATGGTGCTGGATATGTTGTAAAGCACGAGGACAGCAGTGCTATTGTATTCTTTAACGGAAGTATGACAGAAACAGTAACTACTGAAATTTCTAAGGATTTACTGAATTATGAAGGAATTGCAGGACAGGTAACAGCACAGGATAAGACAGGAGGAGCCACACCTACAAAGGCTACTCTGAACGGAACAGCTCTGACTGTACCACCAGCAACAGCAGTAATTATAAGATAATATTAAGGGCTCTTTGAAAATAGCAATATCCTTGCTTTTTCAAAGAGCCCTATTATTAGGTGATTAATATGGATAAATCATTTTATGAAGCTCTGAAAAACGATTTTATTATGCTTCGTCATCAGTTTTCAGGTAGCGATTGTGATATAGTGCTTTTAGATAAGTCTATCGCAGGTGTTAAAAAGCTTATACTGAATTAGAAAAGGAAGAAGGTAAAAATCACAGGCTACTTAATATATTGCATTGATAGACTTTTTGATGTAGTAGACGAGGGCAACAGAGAAAAGACTTATGATTTTGCAGATACAATACATAATATACCTGAAATATGCTTAGGCAAGAGGGATTTTAAATCCTTTAAAAGAGAAATAAAGGCTTTCCGTAGAAAATACGGTAGGGGATATTTAAGAAGCTTTTTAATCTGGTGAGTGTGGTTTGAATTTGGGTTTGTAGGGGAGTTACGTACAAATTAAGATAGAGAAAAACATAAAGTTTAGGTCCAGCCTTTTCAAAGGCTGGTGGGTCATGCAACCAATTTGCGAAGCAAATTGATTGCCGCAATCAATCCCGTAGGGATTGGTTGCATTATGTGAAACCCCTTACAGGTTTTAAGGACGGAGTCCTTAACTC
>JAXJTP010000066.1:0-4373 GCA_036309525.1 Acutalibacteraceae bacterium
GAGTTAAGGACTCCGTCCTTAAAACCTGTAAGGGGTTTCACATAATGCAACCAATCCCTACGGGATTGATTGCGGCAATCAATTTGCTTCGCAAATTGGTTGCATGACCCACCAGCCTTTGAAAAGGCTGGACCTAAACTTCACGTTTTTCTCTATCAACGTTTGTGCGTTAGCCCTACAAACCCAAATTTACATTTATTATTTATCAGAGCAATTTAATGCATTTTCAATGTGATGTCTTCAAAATCATCATAATCGTCTTTATGCCTCTCTTTTTGTTCTGTATAAAGTGATTCCATTTTTAAGCCTATTGTATTTAACTCTTCAGAAAACTGCTGGAATTTTTCGCTGATTTCGTCTGAAAACTCATCTTTAAGAGTTTTGTAATGTAGCTGATGTTCGATATTAGCCCAGCAATCCATAGTAAGAGTTCTTATCTGAACCTCAACAGGGTAATATTCAACGCCCTTAAGATAATATATAGGCACTACCACAATAAGATGATAGCTTCTATACCCTGATGGCTTAGGTTCTTTGATGTAATCTCTTTCCTTTACTATATCAAGGCAGGATTTTAAGGCTCTTACAACCTCGTAAACGTCCTGCTGATAGTAGGTTATTACTCTTATTCCTGCAATATCAGTAAGATAATCTCTAGCATATTCAAGCTCAGTAGGATAGCCTCTTTTAGCAAGCTTATTTAAAATGCTGTCAAGAGATTTTACTCTGTTAATAATCTGATGAATAGGATTGTGGCTATGTAGATGACCATAATCAGAGTCAAGTGCCTCCAGCTTAATTTTAACAAGCTTTATTGCATCTTTATATGGTCGTATAAACTCGTTGTACTCCTGAAGTACAGTATTCATTTGATATGTATTATTCTTTCTCATTATATACTCTTAGTCTGTTGGCAAAATATACAAAAAATAAGTATATTGCTTGTTGATATTCTACTATAAAAATTAACGTTTGTTCACAGTTTATTCATATTTATGTATTATATTATAGGTACAGTAGTTCGACAGATAACTACAGATAAATTAGTTTTTCTCATTTTTTCTTCTTATATATTCTCATACAAGAGCATTGCAAAGGTGTTTGCAATGCTCTTGTGTTTTTGGTGAAAATTACCTTTTATAGTTATCGTAGTTATCTAAAAACGAAACCTCATTACCGTCCTTATGATAGCTTATTATGGTTGATAAATTTACATTACATACGCTATTAAATATGTTATATTCAACCTGTGGGTTTATTTTTTTCAGATTTGCAATAAGCTCCTTGATTTCTGCACGCTTTGAAATATGCTCGCTCTCTGACTGGCTTTCTTTCTCGGTAAGAGTACAGGCGCAGGCTATAAATTCTAAGCTGTTATATCTTACCCAATTGCTAATGTCTGCTTCACGTACCATATAAAGTGGGCGTATAAGCTCCATTCCCTCAAAATTTGTACTATGAAGCTTTGGCATCATAGTTTGTATCTGACCACCATAGAGCATACCCATAAAAATAGTTTCTATAACATCATCATAATGATGACCAAGTGCTATTTTATTGCACCCAAGCTCCTTTGCATATTTGTAAAGATATCCACGTCGCATTCTTGCACATAGATAACAAGGGCTTTTTTCTGTTTTATCAACAACATCAAAAATAGAGGTTTCAAAAATTCTAACAGGAATATCTAATAGCCTGCAGTTATATTCTATTTTTTCTCTGTTAGGCTTATTGTAGCCTGGATCCATACATATATATTCAACCTCAAAATGAGTTTCGCTATACCTTTGAAGATATTGTATGCACTTTGCAAGCAAAACAGAATCTTTTCCACCAGAAATACAAACAGCTATTTTATCGCCCTCATTAATCATTTTGTATTCCTTTATACCCATAATAAATCTATTCCATATAGGCTTTCGGAATTTTTTGATAATGCTTTTTTCTACAGCTATGTGCTTATCCATATTCTTACTTTTTCTTCCTCATATCCTTAACATTTACAGTACTGCCGTCGGGTCTTTCTATAACCATATTGTCAAGCTGTCCTCTAAGGCTCGCTCTGAATTCTCCTATATATTCTTCACGCAATGCCTTTTGCTCTGCAAGCTCCTCAGCAGTAAGACCAACGCTCTTTTTCTTTTTTGCAAGCTCGTTGATTCTCTCTAATTTAGAATTTTCCATTATGATTCTCCTTTCTTTTATTTATACCCTATGAGATTATACCACAAAGCAATATTATGTAAATAAATAATTTGTAAATTGTTTCATTGAACAAATTGTATTGATTTTTTTATGAAATATGATAATATATGTGTATATAGTGCGAAAGGATGAGATGTTATGGTTGATTTTAGTTTGTTTTATCCTATGGGATATGAACGCTCACCATTAAAAATGAGTGATGAGTCTATAAACGATTTATCGCTTGATTATATTGTGACAGCTCTTACAGAGGACGCTTTTGAGCAGAATAGTATAAAACAGCTTATGACGCAAATAGAATGTAATGCCGAGCTTATAAAATACAGATGTGATGTTTTTGAGGATTTCCTAAGACTTCCAGAGCTTCGTTATAGTCTTACTGAAATGCTTACAATTCTTAAGGAGCTTAAGGAGCTTGAAAAATTCAAGAAGGATACTGACGCTTCTTCATTGTGGCAGATAATAAACCGACTTCGTGAGATTGATAGATATATTAATTGTATAACCTCTCTGAGGGATACTCTGGGCAAGCTTAGCCTTAATTCATCTGGTTTATGTACCCTGCGTAGGCTTGTAAACGAGATTTACGAGGATGGCTCCTTTGAGCCTTTAAAGCAGGATATAAACGACGCATTTAAACAGGCAAGACAGCTAAAAAGCGTGACAATAGGTGTAAATCTTGACGATATGCTAAGACCAACAAGAGCAGGTATTCTATCGCTTAATAGCAGAGAATTTACCGACAGTGGTATTTTGAAACGCTTTATGGCTATCTCAACTAAAAAAGATGGTGGAATTTTACCAGGTAATGATTACGCACATCTTAAAACCTTCCATTCAGCTTCTTCAAAGGAATTTAAGCTGTCATACGATGATACTCCAACAGGACAGGATAAGCTATCCAGCAGTATGAAGCAGGTTGTTACTGAAATTATGGATAGGGTGGTGCGTAACCTTAAGGACGTATTGCAAAAGCACGTAAATGTTAATGGATATACCTTTACCTCGCTAATGCCAGAAATTATTTTCTATATAAGGTGGGCAGAGCTTATTGATAAAATACAGGAAAAGGGATTAACACTATGTAAGGCTGAAATTTTGCCGGTAGAGGAACGAAAAATTTATGCAGAGGGTATATATAACCTTAAGCTTGCAATAAAGGCTGTAAATGGGGAAGAGCTTAACATAATTACTAACGAAATTTCATTTGATGACGAAATAGGCAGAATTTTCATTTTAACAGGCCCTAACCGAGGAGGAAAAACAACCATAACACAGGCTCTGGGCTTAGCTGTGCTTATGGCACAATGTGGTATATATGTTCCTTGTTCAAAATTTGCGATAAGCCCTTGCGATAATATCTATACACATTTTCCAGCAGATGAAAACGAAACCGTTGACCTTGGCAGATTGGGAGAGGAATCTAAACGTTTAGCCGAAATATTTGAAAATGCCACAAATAAAAGCTTGCTGTTGCTTAACGAAAGCCTTGCAACTACAAATGTTACCGAGGGTGTTTATATTGCAACCGATGTAATAAAGGCTATGCGTTATCTTGGTGTAAGATGTATTTTTAATACACATATGCACGAGCTTGGTGCAAATGCACATAAAATGAATAGCGATATAGATGGTAGCTCTAAGATTGAAAGTATGGTTACAGGTGTAGAAAATGGTGAACGCTCGTTTAAGGTGTATATTAACCCACCACAGGGCTTAAGCTATGCAAAGGATATTGCCGAAAAATATGGTGTAACCTTTGAAAAAATAAAAATGACTATTGATAACAGGTAGATAAATTTGGGTTTGTAGGGCTAACGCACAAACGCTGATAGAGAAAAACATAAAGTTTAGGTCCAGCCTTTTCAAAGGCTGGTGGGTCGAGGGCAAAGCCCTCGTGGGTTTTTAGGGCGAAGCCATAAACGAATAATTGTCTTGTAAAAATGCCGTGTACACGGCATTTCTAGGAAAAACTATGAGTTAAAGGGCGTTGCCTAATGTAACCAATCCCATAGGGATTGATTGCGTAAAATCCCACGAGGGCTTTGCATAATACAACCAATCCCTACGGGATTGATTGTGGCAATCAATTTGCTTCGCAAATTGGTTGCATGACCCAAAAGCCTTTGAAAAGGCTTTACCCAAACTTCAAGTTTTGGTTTGTGCTA
>JAXJTP010000067.1:0-30177 GCA_036309525.1 Acutalibacteraceae bacterium
GTTAACCCCAACTGTGTGCAACATTCAAATCTAAACTTTCATAAATAAACTTACACACTTTTCTTGACAAACCCAATATAATATAGAAAAATTATTTTTACGGAGGTTTTCCATGGTCTTATATTTTTCTGCAACAGGTAATACAGAATTTATCGCTAATGAGCTTGCTGAACGAACAAATGATGAGTGTGTTAATCTTCTTGAGCGTATAAAATCGCAGGATTTTTCACCGATTCATTCCGAAAAACCATTTGTTATCTGTGCTCCTGTTTATGTATGTGAAATACCACGCTTTATGACTCAATATCTAAAAGAGCTATCATTTACCGGAAGCAAAGACGTTTACTTTATTCTTACAAGTGGTGGCTATTGTGGACCTTCAGGAATTCTCCTGAAAAAGATTTTTAAAGCAAAAAAGATGATTTGTCATGGTCATGCTGAGTTTAAAATGCCTAGAAATTATGTTGCTAGTGATGATTATCCTATGCTGGAAAAGCCTGAGGTAGAAGAACGAATTACAAACTCATATAATCAGCTACAGCAGGTAGCAACAGATATTCTTGCTGGAAATAAGCTTACTGCAAGACATGTGTTTTTGTTCGAAACTCTTATTACAGTTCCATTTAACCCTATATGGTGTAAATTTAAGCTTACTGCAAAGGATTTTTATGCCGAAGAAGCTTGTATGGGATGTGGCAAATGCGAAAAGCTGTGCCCTCTTAATAATATTAAGCTTGTAGATAAAAAGCCTGTTTGGGGTAATCAATGCACACACTGTATGGCGTGTATCAGTAATTGCCCTGTTAATGCTATTCAATACGGTAATATTACTCAAGAAAAAGAACCTTACAACTTTGGCAAATATAAATATGTAGTTAAAAATCTGGAACAGCAATCAGCTAAAAAGTAATGGTAGCATTTGCAGTGACTCATCAAAGCTATACTATTACATATTTCGTCCTGTTATCGGCTTAGGGTGTTATACCAATAGCAGAACATATAATATAAAACTATATGCTGAAAGATAGAGGACATATGAGTATCATTACAGAAAAAAAGCTCAGATTATAGTAGATTTTCTGAATTAAGCTACGAATCAACATATATTTTTAAATACGCTGACAACAAATTTTATTCATTCGCAACAGAGATTACTTCTTTGTTGCCATTTTATTTTTACAGGAGTCTTCTCAAAAATGGTCAACGGGTATATAATACACTTGCATTGACCGATGTATACAATAAGGAGAACCACAATGAATAATAAATTTTTTGCACTTCCATTAGAAAAACAGCGTAGAATTATAAACTCAGCATATAGAGTGTTTTCAGAAAACAGCTATAAAAAAGCTCCTATGTCTGAAATTGCAGAGGAAGGCAATATTTCAAAATCCTTGCTTTTTCATTATTTTACAAACAAAAAGGAACTATATATATACCTATGGAATAACGCTTGTGAGATAACAAGGCAATCTATCAGAGAATACAAAACATTAGATACAGATGACTTTTTCGAAATGCTGAGAAGAACCTTGCTGTCAAAATGCTCGATTATGCGAGATTATCCATATATGTATGCATTTTCTCTTAGGGCATATTACGAAACAGCTGAGGAAATAAAGGACTCTATACAAGTAAATTTCAATGTCACCAGTAAAGAAAGTGAAATGCTGGTTATTGAGAAAATAGATAAATCAAAGCTACGAAAAGATATTGATATAAAAATAATGTATACAGAAATCCTTTATGCTGTAGATGGCTATATGCTTCAGAAGTATCGTATGAATCGTATTATTCCTGATGAAATCGAAAAAGAAACAGGTGCTTTAATTGATTTCTGGGAAAAGGTATATACACAGTAATAAATATTCACAAAGAAAGTAATCAGAGAAACTAAAGGAGAGAATTGTATGGAACATAAAAAAATAAATGGTGTTGGTGGAGAGGTACATTATTGGATTTCAAGACCAGAAGCTACACCAAAGGGTGCAATAGTTTTTACTCATGGTTTAACTGCAAATCACACAATGTACGAAAAACAGGTTGAGTATTTTAAGAATGAATATATTGTAATAACATGGGATGTTCCTATGCATGGCTTGTCTATACCTTATAAGAATTTTTCTTATGAAAATACTGCAATAGATTTAAATGCTATACTAATTCAGGAAGCCATAGATAAAGTCATTCTGGTTGGTATGTCAATGGGAGGCTATCCATCACAGATGTTTGCTTATTTATACCCAGAAAAGACACAGTGCATAATTGCTATTGATACAACACCATTCGGTACAGAATATTATTCTAAATCGGATTTGTTCTGGCTTTCTAAGGTTAAACCAATGTTAAAGCTATTTACAGATAGGTTGCTTCGAGAAAGTATGGCTAAATCTATATCGACAACGGAGTATTCATACAATAAGATGAAAGAGATATTAGCTCCTGTGCCAAAAGAACAGATTATAGAGCAAATGGACATTGCCTATGGAAAGTTTGCAGAAGAAAACAAAAATCTTAATTTAAAATGCCCGATTCTTATTTTGCTTGGTGACAAGGACAAAACAGGAAAGGTAAGGCAGTATTGCAAAGTGTGGGCAGAAAAAACAGGATACGCATTACATATTATCAAAAACGCTTCACATTTCTCTAACGGAGATAACCCACAGCAGGTTAATAGCGAAATAGAGGAGTTTATTAAACAAACTGTTGCAAATTAATATGTAAAGATTATTTAGAAAATATTATGCGTTTTTAAAAACGCTATAGCTGTCCTGTTGAAAAGTATTTGTTCTGCAAAAAGTCTGCTTATGTTTATATTTATCGATTAATTAATATTACTTACAATATATTTTGAATGATAGATGAGAAGCTTTCTTTTCTGCATTCTGAATTTTATATATATTGAAAAGTCCAATTTTATATGATATACTATAGAAAATTTAATATTTTATAAAAGATACGGTTTGAAAAGTTGTAGGCTGAGTAAATGTAAAAGGGAATCTGGTTTGAATCCAGAACAACCACCATTACTGTATTTGATATAGAAAGCACAAAAACCATTGGGATTTCTCCTGAGAAGGGGTGCTTTTGGGTGTAGTACACAATATCATAAGTCAGGATACCTGCCGTTTCTTTTTAGGTTTAACACTGCTTTGGTGTGAAGAGTGCAACCGATTTATTGCTGTATAGCTTTGGGTTGGCACTCTTTTTATCTGTGTGATTCAAGGCTGATTTGCTGTGAGTTAAATCTGTTGTACTCTTCCAAACTATAGATTGGAAGAGCTTTTGTTTTTTAAGGAGGAATGAATTTGATAACTGAATATAAAAGGTTATGGGGTGTAGAGCTTTTAATAAAAAAGCATAAGGGATTAAACAGACTTCTATACAAGGATTATTTCGATGAGGTGATTTATGACAGATTCTTTTTCTAATTATCACCCTTTTGTAAATTTAATATATTTTGCGTTGGTTATAGGCTTTGCAATGGTGGTTAATCATCCACTTGCTCAGCTTATTTCGCTTATATGTGCAGTTGTTTATGTTGTCAGTACACAGGGTAAGAAAAGCATAGGCTTTTTACTGAAATTCTGCTTGCCACTTGTCTTAATTACAGCGTTTATTAATCCAGCGTTTAACCACGAGGGTACAACAATTTTGCTGTATTTTTCAAATGGTAATCCACTTACGCTAGAAAGCATACTATATGGATTTTCCTCTGGTTGTATGGTAATTACATTACTTTTGTGGTTTTCAGCTTTCAGTGCAGTTATGACCTCTGATAAGTTTATCTATCTTTTCGGTAAGGTTATCCCTGCGTTATCATTAGTTTTAAGTATGACATTGCGATTTGTCCCTAAATTCAAAACGCAGATGAAAAATGTAGCAGACGCACAACTCTGTATCGGAAGAGATGTTTCAAGTGGAAGTTTACTCACTCGTACAAAAACAGCTATTACAATAGTGTCAATTATGATTACCTGGTCACTTGAAAATGCAATCGAAACAGCAGACAGTATGAAAAGCCGAGGCTATGGTTTAAAGGGCAGAACTACATTTTCTATTTACCGTTTTGAGGATAGAGATAAGTACACACTTGTATGGTTTGTGTTCTGTTTTTTATATATTCTGGCTGGAGTTATTGTATCAGCCTTTGGATTCAGATATTTCCCAGATATACGCTACTCAACCTTCGATATTACTACTATACCTTTTTATGTTGTTTACCTTGGACTTTGCATAACACCTGTTGTGCTTAACGCTGTGGAGGATAGAAAATGGAAAACTATATATTCAAAAATGTAAGCTTTTCGTATCCTGAACAGGAGCAAAAGGCACTTAAAGATATTTCCTTTGAGGTTGTGCAGGGTGAATTTTTGGTGCTTTGTGGACCGTCAGGCTGTGGTAAGTCTACTCTTTTAAGACATCTTAAAACCTGTTTAAAGCCTCACGGTGTATTATCTGGTGAAATTCTTTTTGATGGAAAATCTCTTGATAATGTAGACGAACGAACACAGGCACAGAAAATCGGCTTTGTTATGCAGTCGCCTGAAAATCAGATTGTTACCGATAAGGTATGGCACGAGCTTGCCTTTGGTCTTGAAAGCCTGGGCTATGATACACCAACAATTCGAAGACGAGTTGCAGAGGTAGCGTCATTTTTTGGCATTGAAAAATGGTTCTATAAAGATGTAAACGAACTGTCAGGTGGACAAAAACAGCTTTTAAGCCTTGCTTCTGTTATGGCTATGCAACCTAGTGTTTTGGTGCTTGACGAACCAACAGCACAGCTAGATCCGATTGCAGGAACAGATTTTCTTGCACTTTTAGGAAGAATAAACCGAGAGCTTGGCACAACCGTGATACTTACAGAGCATCGCCTTGAAGAAGCCTTTGTATATGCTACAAGGGTTGTTGTTATGGAAAATGGAAAAATAATCTGTGATGATATTCCTGAAAAAGTAGGACTTACTCTTAAAGAAAAAGAAAACTCAATGTTTCTTGCAATGCCAACTGCTATGCGTGTATGGGCAGGAGTTGAAACAGCTTTAAGCTGTCCTATTACTGTGCGTGATGGCAGTGATTTTTTAAGCCTTAGAAATAAAGAAAAGCCACTGAGGGAGCTTTACAAAAAAGATGATATAACTCAGAGCGAAAATGTAGCCTTGAGCGTAGATAATATATGGTTCAGATACGAGAAAGACTCACCAGATGTGGTAAAAGGCTTTTCACTTGAACTGAAAAAAGGTGATTTTTACGCATTGCTTGGTGGTAATGGTACAGGAAAGAGTACTACGCTAAAGGTAATTTCAAATATTCTGACAGCATATAGGGGAGATGTTAAGGTGAATGGAAGGCTTGCACATCTTCCTCAAAATCCTCAGACACTTTTTGTAAAACGCACTGTACGAGAGGATTTGTACGAGGTGTTTAAGAATGCTAAAATGTCAAAGGAAGAAAAGGACGAGCAGGTTGCCAGAGTTGTGAAATTATGCGAGCTTTCTTCGTTTATAGACCGTCATCCATATGATATTTCTGGTGGTGAGCAACAGCGTACAGCACTTGCAAAGGTGTTGCTTACTTCTCCTGATGTGCTACTGCTTGATGAACCAACAAAAGGCTTTGACGCTGAATTTAAGGTCAGCTTTGCAAATATTCTTAGTAAGCTTTTGAAGCAAGGTGTAACTATTCTTATGGTTAGCCACGATGTAGCTTTTTGTGCTGAGTATGCCCACCATTGTGGTATGTTTTTTGATGGTAATATTGTAGCAGAGGGTACACCGAGAGAGTTTTTTTCTGGCAACAGCTTTTATACAACTCCTGCAAATCGTATGGCAAGGCACCTGATACCTGATGCTGTAACAGTTGATGATATTACATATTGCTGTGGTGCAGAAATCAAAAAAGAGGTTGCAGACGATGAAGCAATAACACCACTTCCAGAGGTTTCAAAAAGAAGTGTAAGCTTCAAGCCGAAGCCGTTACCATTATGGCGAAAGCTGACAGCCTGTGCTTCAATGCTGGTTGCCTTTGCAGTATTTCTGTATGCAACAGGAGTAACAGACCTTTCTTCAATATTAGCTTCATCAGGTGTAAGCGAACAAGGCTTTGAGCAGCTAAGGCTATATATAGTCTTGTTTGTGGCTTTATCTGTTTTTATACTGTCAATCGGCAGAAGAAGTGAACCACCAATTATGTTGCAAACTGATAAACAACATCGAAAGCTAAACAAGCGAACTATTATTGCCTCAGCTCTGATTTTGCTTTTTATACCACTCACAATTTTTACTGGAGTTTTCTATCTTGATAACGATTACTACAGTGTTGTAGCATTGCTTGTATTAATTGAATGTATGCTACCATTTGTGTTAGTTTTTGAGGGTAGAAAGCCAAAGGCACGAGAGCTTGTTACAATAGCTGTTTTGTGTGCTATTGGTATAGCAGGACGAAGTCTGTTCTTTATGTTGCCACAGTTCAAGCCTGTGCTTGCACTTACTATTATTACAGGTGTAGCGTTAGGTGGAGAAACAGGCTTTTTAGTTGGTGCAGTTACAATGCTTACATCGAATATGTTGTTTTCACAGGGTCCGTGGACACCTTGGCAGATGTTTGCAATGGGGATAATCGGATTTTTAGCAGGTGTGCTGTTCAAAAAGGGATTGCTCAGACGTACAAGAATTTCACTTGCTGTGTTTGGTGCATTAAGTGCTGTTATTATTTACGGTGTTATAATGAATACATCATCTGCATTAATGTTTTCACCACAGTCAATAAATTTTAAAATGTTACTTGCTTATTATGTTACAGGCTTTCCTATGGACTTAACACACGGATTGTCAACAGCATTGTTCCTTTTGCTTGTAGCAGAGCCTATGCTTGAAAAGCTAGATCGAATAAAGGTAAAATATGGTCTAATTGAATAATAAAAGCTTTATATGTTAATAAAGTGGATAAGCATAGTATTGTAAGTGATTATCTTTTTTGTTTAGAGTAGATACATGAATATTGCAATGTTTTTTTATATTAAATTTTCCTCCTATATTTAAGCATTACGATTTTTAAGTGTTTTAATTTGTTGAGATGTTAACACTGTATTATCATCTATAAAACCATTATAAACGCTCCTTTAGTATTACGTGCGAATAACCTCCTTTCGCTTATTTCTTCTAACACGATTGATATGCCTTTCAAAGTCACCATTATTGATAAGCTCTGTAAGAACAAATTGTATAAAGGTAGATACAGTGCAAGAATAGAATCCAAGATTATTTTCAAAGATTTTTACAAGCTGTTTTGGTAGTACCATATACCCAACACGTAATGATGGTGAGATAGTCTTTGAAAAGGTGTTGAGATAAATAACATTATCGTTATTAGAAAGAGCAAATAATGTTTCAGTTGGCTTAGTAGATATAGAAAACTCAGATTCAAAATCATCCTCAATGATATATCGGTCATTCTGCTCAGCCCAGCAAATGTATTCGTGTAGTTTGGTTGCAGTTGCAGTGACACCACTAGGGTAACTTCGGTAAGGGGTTGTGTGCAATACACTAGCTTTGGTTTCGGCAAGTGCATTGCTATTAATCCCAGAGTTTGTCAATGGGAGTGAATCATAGATTATTTCGGTTGCTCGATATACCTGCTCAATTTTTTTGTATGATGGTGATTCTATTGCATATATGCGTTGTCTTCCAAGTAATTCTACAATTAAGCCGTAAAGATATTCTGAACCTGAACCGATAACAATTTGATTTACATCAATATGTATTCCTCTGTTTCGAGCAAGATATTGACTGATTGCTTCACGTAATTCAATACATCCACAGTTGGGCGATTTTTCAAGCAGTAAATCTCCACGGTCGGTAAGCACCTTTCTCATTGTTTTGCTAAGTACTGATAATGGAAAATCAGGATAATCACGTTCTGTGTTTTGTATCCTATATTCAGTATGGTGTTCAGTTGAAGTTGCAAAACCATCAGTCTTACGGAATATAACTACAAACCCACTTCGTTCTCGAGATTCTAAATAGCCTTCTTCACAAAGTAAAGCGTAGGCGTGTTCGACTGTTACAGTACTTATTCCTAGTTCATCGGCAAGCAAACGCTTTGATGGTAGTTTGGAATTATACGGATATATTTGATTTATAATGTCATTCCTTATCTGTCGATATAATTGTAGATAGGCAGGATTGTTTTTTTCTTTAAGCAGTATATACTTCATCTGGTTATATTATTTTCTCCTTTTTTGGCTATTTTATGTTATCAGATTTATTGTATAATAAATCTGTAAAATTTCAAGAGGTAGAGAAAAAATATCCCATAATCAAGTGAAAGATTGTCAAATTAATGATTTTGAGGTTTTAGGCGTTGCTTTATAGTAATATTTCTTTATCTATTATCGTGGATATTAAGCTAACTTTAATGCTTATCAGAACCATTGAGCTTAAAATTCCAGAAACAGACGGTAATTGCTTGAAAAATTTTTAACAGAGAGTTGAGGTAATACTAAATTATGAAAGAAACTAATAAAATTAAGCTTATGTGTACAGCAGGCGTTTTTACTGCCTTGGTTTTTGTTGTAACTGCGTATTTGCATATTCCTACAAATAACGGATATATCCACATAGGTGACGGAATAATTTATCTTGCAGCCTGTTTATTACCTTGGCCATATGCAATGGTTGTTGGTGCAGGTGGTGCATTTCTTGCTGATTGTCTTACAGGCTTTGCAATCTGGGCACCAGCCTCTGTTGTAATCAAGGCACTTACTGCTTTGTTTTTTACAAGCAAAAAAGATAGTATTATAAATCTTCGTAATTCATTAGCTCTTTTACCTTCTGCGTTTCTATGTGCAGGTGGATACTATTTGTATGAGTCCTTGCTATATGGGAATTTTGTTGCACCACTTGTAGGAATTCCAGCCTCTCTTACACAGTCGGTAGCAAGCTCAATTGTTTTTGTTGTTGCTGGTCTTTCATTGGAGAAAATGAAAATCAAATCTACATTAATCGGAGGTAGTCACAAATGATGACGATTACATACCCTGTTTCAAAAGGAATATATGTTAATATAACTAACCGTTGTCCATGCTCATGTACATTTTGCATACGCAACCACAAAGACCATGTTTTTGAATCTGACACACTATGGCTTGACAGAGAGCCTACTGTACAGGAAATTTGCGACAGCCTTGATACATGGAATTTAGAAGAGTATGAAGAGATTGTTTTTTGTGGCTTTGGCGAGCCTACAGTGCGACTTTATGATTTGCTTGAGGTGGCAAGATATATTAAATCCAAAAGCAACATAAAAATCCGTATAAACACAAATGGTCTTGCTGACCTTATCTGGAACAAATCCACAGCCTCTGAGCTGAAAGGGCTTATTGATACTGTTTCTGTCAGCTTGAACGCTACAAACAAGGAGGATTATTTAAAGGTGGTTCGTCCTAAGTTTGGAATTGAGTCCTTTGACGCTATGCTTAAATTTACTAAGGAATGTACAGAGTATGTTCCGTCTGTTATAATGACAGTGGTAGATGTAGTAACCACAAAAGAGGAGCAGGAAGCTTGCCGTAAAATTTGCGAATCTGTGGGAGCAATATTCCGTGTTCGTCCTTATTCAGATTAAATTTTACTTTTTTAGAAGAAATGCTTGCAAAGTTCTAAAAAGTGGTATATAATTTCAGCAATAATTTAATATAAACGGGAGCTTGTAAACAGGCTGAGAGGAAGGTGCGACCTTCGACCGAGAACCTGATTTGGATAATGCCAACGTAGGGATGCCTGATATAACAAGAGGATATTAGGAACAACATAGCTTATTAAGGGAGTTACCAAATCGGTAGCTCCCTTTTTGTTGTTTTTGGAGGTGCATTTATGGTTAAAATTAACGCAGAAGAAAAGAATGTTGCAGGAATGACAGTTACAGAGTATCTTGCAACAACAAATTACAACCCAAAAAGAATAGCAGTTGAACGCAATGGTGACATTGTACCAAGGTCACAGTATGATAACACTGTTTTTCAAGACGGTGACAGCGTAGAGGTTGTAAGCTTTGTAGGAGGTGGTTAATCTGATTCCAACAAAGGAAGAATGGTACAGTGCTTTGTGTGAAAGACATGGTGAAGATATGCAAAGGAAATTTTCATCTGCCACAGTAGCAATTTGTGGTCTTGGAGGACTGGGTTCAAATATAGCTGTTGCTCTTGCACGTGCAGGGATTGGAAAGCTGATTTTAATTGATTTTGACAAGGTGGATATTACAAATCTTCACCGACAGCAATATAAAGCTAATCAAATCGGAATGAATAAAACAGTTGCTTTATCTGAAAATCTGCTGGAGATTGCTCCATACATTACTGTTGAAGTTCATTCAGTTCGTATTACCGAAGATAATGCAGAAAGGCTCCTTAAAAATGCCGATATTATCTGCGAAGCCTTTGATAACGCAGAATATAAAGCAATGCTCACGAATTTAGTTCTTGAAAAAATGCCATCAAAATATATAGTTGTAGCCTCGGGTATGGCTGGAATGGGCAGTGCCAACACAATAAAAACTCGTAGAGTGTCAAAGAAACTGTATATCTGTGGAGATGAAGTAAGCGATGTAAAAGAAAAAGGCAGTCTTATTTCTTCCCGTGTAATGATTTGTGGTGCACATCAGGCTCACACTGTACTCAGAATTTTGGCAAATAAATTTGAAGCTTAAGAAAGAAGGATAAAAAATGAACAACGACAAGTTAATAATTGGTGGTCACGAATTTAACTCTCGTTTTATTCTCGGCTCAGGTAAATATTCTATGAAGCTAATAGACTCAGCGATTAAGGACGCAGGAGCTGAGATAATTACACTTGCAGTACGCAGAGCTAACACAAAGGAACAGGAAAATATTCTTGATTACATTCCAGAGGGGATTACTTTGCTACCAAATACCAGTGGTGCAAGAAATGCAGAGGAGGCTGTGCGTATTGCAAGACTAGCCAGAGAGCTTGGCTGTGGTGATTTTGTTAAAATCGAAATTATGCGTGACTCAAAATACCTTTTGCCTGATAATTACGAAACTATCAAGGCTACTGAAATTCTTGCTAAAGAGGGCTTTGTAGCTATGCCTTATATGTATCCCGATTTGAATGTTGCTAGAGATTTAGTAAACGCAGGAGCGTCTACTGTAATGCCTTTAGCTTCTCCTATTGGTTCTAACAAGGGGCTTGCTACAAAGGAATTTATTCAGATACTTATTGATGAAATTGATGTGCCAATTATTGTAGACGCAGGTATTGGCAGACCATCTCAGGCGTGTGAAGCTATGGAAATAGGTGCGTCTGCAATTATGGCTAATACAGCACTTGCAACAGCAGGTGATTTACCGATGATGGCTTCTGCCTTTAAAAATGCAATAGAAGCAGGACGAAAGGCATACCTTGCAGGACTTGGCAGAGTGCTTACCCGTGGTGCCTCTGCTTCTGACCCGTTAACAGGCTTTTTGAGAGATTAAGGAGGAATTATGGAAAATCAATTCTTTATAGATTCTGAGCATTTATCGAGTGAAGCTCTTACAAAAAAGCATAGGCTTGAAAATGACCCAGCCTTTCGTACTAATCATATGGAATATATGGAAGGTATGGAAATTATTGACTCTGATGTTTGCTCAAAGGTTATTGAGCAAATGAAATCCTATGATTATAGCAAATATACTGCCTCAGATGTGAAAACAGCACTTGAACACGATGTATGTACTATTGAGGATTTTAAGGCTCTTTTATCACCATCTGCTAAGCCCTTTTTAGAGCAGATGGCACAGCGTGCAAGGCTTGAAACAAGCAAGCATTTCGGCAATACTGTGTATCTTTTTACTCCTTTATATATTGCAAATTACTGTGAGAATTATTGTGTGTATTGTGGATTTAACTGCTATAACCACATTAAGAGAATGAAGCTTAATATGGAGCAGATTGAAAAGGAAATGCAGATTATTGCTGATAGTGGTATGGAGGAAATTCTGATTTTGACAGGTGAAAGCAGAGCTAAAAGTGATGTAACATACATTGGTGAAGCCTGCAAATTAGCAAGAAAATATTTCAGAATGGTAGGGCTTGAGATATACCCTGTAAACACTGATGAATATAGATATTTACACGAATGTGGAACTGATTACATAACAGTTTTTCAAGAAACCTACGATTCTGATAAATACGAAGCCCTTCATCTGTGTGGGCATAAGCGTATATTTCCGTATCGCTTTGACGCACAGGAGAGAGCACTTATGGGTGGTATGCGTGGAGTTGCCTTTTCGGCACTTTTAGGGCTGTCAGATTTCAGAAAGGACGCACTAGCAAGTGCATTGCACGTATATTATCTGCAAAGAAAGTACCCTCACGCAGAAATGTCGCTTTCTTGCCCAAGGCTAAGACCTATTATCAATAACGATAAAATCAACCCATTAGATGTAGGCGAAAGTGAGCTTTGTCAGGTGCTTTGTGCTTATCGTATTTTTCTTCCTTATGTGGGAATTACTGTATCCTCAAGAGAAAGTGCAGAATTCAGGAATGGAATAGTGAAAATATCTGCAACAAAGGTTTCTGCTGGTGTTTCCACAGGAATAGGCGACCACGATTCTAAATATAACGGAGCTGAAACTGATGAAGTACAGGGTGATGAGCAATTCGAGATTGATGATAATCGTAGTCTTAACAAGATGTATAAAGATATGGCAGATGAAGGCTTACAGCCTGTGCTTAACGATTATTTATATGTGTGAGGTAAATTATGAAAAAATTTGATACAAGCTTATATTTTATAACCGACAGCTCTGGTTTTAGTGAGGAGGAATTTTTATATCGTGTAGAGCAGGCACTGATGGGTGGAGTGACTATTTTACAGCTACGTGAAAAGGATAAAACAACCCGTGAGTATATTGAGCTTGCTCAAAAGGTACATAGTATTACGAAAAAATATAATGTTCCCCTTATTATAGACGATAGAGTTGATGTAGCACTTGCCATTGACGCAGAGGGTGTTCATGTTGGTCAAAGTGATATGCCTGTAAAACTAGCAAGAAAGCTGATGGGCGAAAATAAGATAGTAGGAGCAACAACAAAAACAGTTGAACAGGCTAAAGAGGCTTTTGAACAGGGAGCTGATTATCTTGGTGTGGGTGCTATCTATCCAACTACAACAAAGGTCAAAACAGTTCTCACCTCTACCGATACTCTTCGTGATATTTGTAATGCTGTTCCTGTTGTAGTTAACGCTATTGGTGGACTTAACAAGGATAATATTGATATTCTAAAAAGCATACCTGTTGCTGGAATTTGTGTTGTATCTGCAATAATGAAAGCTGATGACCCTAAAAAAGCTACCGAGGAATTAAAAGAAAAAGCAAAGGAGCTTGGTTTATGTTAAAAGGTGCAATATTTGATTTTGACGGAACTCTTGTGGATTCTATGTTTATATGGGAAAGCTTTGGTGAGGATTATCTAAGAAGTCTTGGTAAAGAACCAAAAGAAAACCTGCGTAAAACCGTTGCTACATTTACATTAGAGCAAGTAGCAGAGCATTATCGTAAGCATTATGGTGTAACTCTTTCTGTAGAGGAAATTATAAGCAACGCAAATGAAATTGTTTTGAAAAGCTATAGAACAAAGGTGAGATTGAAATCGGGTGTAGCTGACTTTTTAGAAAAGCTGAAAAATCAGGGCGTTAATATGTGTGTGGCTACTGTTACAGACAGATTTATAGTCGAAGATGTTTTAAAAAGGCTAGGTGTGCGTAAATATTTTTCAGAGATATTTACCTGTAGTGAGGTTGGTTGTAGCAAAGAAAGCTCTGAAATATATAATGTAGCTCTTGATTATCTTAAAACAGATAAAAAAGACACCATAGTATTTGAGGATTCATTCTATGCTTTGATGACAGCTAAAAATGCTGGCTTTAGTGTTGCCGGTGTTTTTGATAAGCATGAAAAAAATCAAGTACAAATGAAAGCAAATGCAGATTATTACATATCAGATTACAAGCGATTTAACTTTATAAGACAAATAAAAACAGTCCTCACCATTGCAGGCTCAGACTCAAGTGGTGGTGCTGGTATTCAGGCAGACATAAAAGCAATTACAATGAACGGTGTTTACGCTATGAGTGCTATAACAGCACTTACAGCACAAAATACAATAGGAGTAAGAGCTATTCAGGAATCAACACCTGAATTTTTGAGAGAACAGCTTGACGCTGTGTTTGAGGATATATATCCAAATGCTGTTAAAATTGGCATGGTGTCTTCAGCAGAGCTGATAAAGGTTATAGCCGAAAGGCTAAAGTATTACAAAGCCTATAATATAGTTGTAGACCCTGTTATGTTGGCTACATCTGGCTCTATATTAATGAAGGATAATGCTATTCAAACGCTTATAGATGATTTACTTCCACTGTCAACACTTGTTACACCTAATATACCCGAAGCAGAGATTCTATCTGGATTGAGCATTAAAACCAAAGAGGATATGATTACATCAGCAAAGCAAATAGGAGATAACTATAATTGTGCTGTTTTACTCAAGGGTGGTCATAGTGTAAGCGACGCAAACGATTTGCTTTACTCAAAGGGTGAGCTTATTTGGTTTGAGAGCAAAAGAATTGATAACCCTAACACACACGGCACAGGCTGTACTCTTTCAAGTGCAATAGCCTCAAATCTTGCAAAAGGCTTTACACTTAACGAGTCTGTTCAAAGAGCAAAGGACTATATTTCACAGGCACTTTATGCACAGCTTGATTTAGGACGAGGCTCGGGACCTATGCAACATAATTTTGATTTACAGGGAAAATATGCAAAGTAGCTTACATAATAACCACAAACAGGAATAGCTGAATATAATTAAAGGATGAATTCCAATAAGAAATTGAATACTTTCAGAAAGAAGTAATTTGCGTATATCTAAAAAAGCAGTATTAAAAAACTGATAAGAATTTGTTAAGAATTTGATAGAGGTTAATTAAAGATGTTTTATACGAAACCATATATAATAAATCCTGTAAGCTGGATAACAAACATACCAGTATAGAGAGGAGTTATTGTATATGGTTTCAGCTATTTTAAGAACAGATAAGCTATGTAAATCTTTTTCAAATGGTGGTAGACAACAGCATGTTATAAAAAATATGGATTTAGAGATTATGGAAAACGATTTCACCATAATAATGGGGGCTTCTGGTTCGGGTAAATCCACTTTGTTATATGCACTTTCAGGAATGGATAAACCATCTGTCGGAAAAATATATTTTGCAGATAAGGAAATACAGGATTATTCAAATGATGAGCTTGCTGTATTCAGAAGAGGTAATTGTGGCTTTGTATTTCAGAGTGTTTATTTGCTGGAGAATCAGACAGTGCTTGATAATGTTCTTACAGGAGCATTGATTGTTCAGAAAAATTCACCTAAGCTGGTTCAGAAAGCAAAGGATTTGCTTATAAGAGTTGGAATTAAAGAAGAAATGTGGAATAAATATCCTAATCAGCTCTCAGGTGGCGAGGCTCAGAGAGTTGGAATTGTAAGGGCGATCATAAATGATCCAAAAATCCTTTTTGCCGATGAGCCTACAGGAGCACTTAACTCAGCGTCAAGTAAAGATGTTCTTGACATATTTACAGAAATTCATAAGAATGGACAGACAATAGTAATGGTAACACACGATTTAAAAACAGCACTCAGAGGCAACCGAGTTCTTTTCCTGAGAGACGGAAAGGTGGAAGGCGATTATAGAATGCCTGATTTCGGTGAAGATAACCTGAAGGAAAGACGAGATAAGCTTTCGCAGTTCCTTGAAATGATGGGATGGTAAAAAATATGAAAATACTCAGATTATCATTATTTAATTTAAAAAAGAATAAACGAGAGGTATTTTCTGTTATATTTCTTACAGCAATCACAATGCTACTTATGGGAGTTGCTGTTTGCAATATGACAAAGGTAAATACTGTTTTTGATAAATCGTTTGAGGAAACAGGCAGTGTAAGTAATATAGTGAGAATTTCTGCAGAGAAATATCGTCAGGATTACAGGGAGATTTTAGAAAACGATAGCAGAGTATCTCGTGTAGAAGAAATAGATTTATTGTACAGCGTAAGAGGTTCATATAAATACGGAGACCAAGAAATAGGAGTTCCGATTTTCTTCGTCACAGAGGAATCAGAAAAGAAGATTGAAAGCTTTGCACTTGAAACAGCTCTTACTGAGGCAGAAATCACTAATCTCAGTCACCCTATATGGATGCCTAATTACTTTCATTACAGCCGTAACTATCAGCCAGGCGACACCTTTATTTACGTTATAGGTGGCAGAGAGTATCCCTTTGAAATTGCAGGCTTTTATAATACTGGTCTTATGGGAATTACAAACTATGGTCTGAAATGTATTGTTTCAGAAGTAGACTATCAGTTACTTTCTGCAGTTATGGATGAAGAAAAAGGACTTGCTTTTGATTGCGAGGAGTCCTTTTCGGTAGATAAGTATATAGAGCTATGTGCAGATCAATCCTCTGAAAATGTAAGCAAATATTGTATGAGCATAGACAGGGAACAAGAAAAAGATAATGCTACAATGTTTATTAAATTGTATCTGTCATTTTTGCTTGCAGTAGCTTTTATTACAATGATTTCGTGTTTGTTTATGATTCGTCATAAAATATCAAATGATATAGAGGACCAAATGCAGGCAATAGGAGTGCTTGAAGCACTGGGTTATAAATCCAGAGAAATTTCGTTAGCTTATATTTTTGAATATGTGATTACTGGTGGAATTGGAGCATTATTAGGAGTTTTACTGGTTATATTTACAGACCCACTTCTTAACAGCATAATTGAAGGAATGATTGGATATAGTGTGTATGGAAGTGTTAACATCGGATTACAGCTTGTAATTATGTGCATTCTTGTTCTTGTTATTGTTTTCTCTGCTCTGGGAAAGGCAAGAACAGTAAAAAAGTATCCTCCAGTGGTAGCATTCAGAAAAGGAATTAATACACACCATTTCAGAAAGAATTTTTTACCTCTTTCAAAAACAAAAGGAAATATCAACTTAAGACTTTCTATGAAGGAGCTTTTGGGTAATACAAAGCATAGTATCGGAATAATGGTATGTATATTTGCAACTGCAACGGTAATTCTTTTTGGATTTCATTTCTTTGACTTTCTGAAGGACGGTGCTGAATCTATTATGACGATCACAGGTCTTGAAGCAGGTGATGTGAGACTTGAGCTTAGAGATGGTGTTGATCCATACAAGATTAAGGAAACAATGCTGGAGCTTCCTGAAGTAAGAAAGGTTATGGTTACATATCCTGACACTATGATAGATGCTGAAAGTAAAAATTCAGAGAATCGTATTGATAACAGCCTTGCAGTAATTTTTGATAATTTCGATGAAACAGAAAATTTACATCTGATAGAGGGTCGTTATCCACAGCACGATAATGAAATTATGGTAGCATATGGTATAGTACAAAAGGAAGGCTATTCACTTGGAGATAATATAAAGGTAATAGGTGATGGTACTGAAATCAGCTATATTATTACGGGTGTAGTAAATTCGATGAATAACGGTGGAAAACAGCTGTATTTTACATCAGATGGCTTCAAAAGAGCATTTCCGTCTGACAGAGCAACTGTTGTTGAAATATATCTTAACGAGAATATCGACAGACACGAATTCAGCGAAAAGCTAACAGGACTTTACGGTGGAAGTGTAGAGGACGCTATAGGCGAGAATATTTCTGAAGATAATTATGAGGATAGAATCCAAAGGGTTGCTGAAGAAAAAATGGCACAGCTTATCTCATTGTATGGTGTAACAGATGTTGATTATTCAATTAAAATTGGAGATGACATCATAAGTGGAAACAGTGAAAAATTCATTATACGAGATATTTCTTCTTTACATGATTTGGCAGAGGGTCAGCTTGGACCTGTTGCAGCTGCAATGAAAGCAGTTTCAGCAGTAATTGTTGCATTTTCGTTAATTGTTTCGGCAGTAATACTAAGCAGTATTGCAGGAACAACAGTGAGAAGAAAGAGAAAAGAGCTTGGTATTATGAAGTCTATGGGATATACCTCAAAGAATCTTATGCAACAGATTGCATTCCGTATTATGCCAATTGCCTTTGTGGCAGTGATTATTGCTTCTGTATGCTCTGTATTACTGGTGAATTTATTTGGCTTGGCTATGTTCTCAGTAATTCTGGAGGTCAATTATTGGATTATGATTCCGATTGATATATGCATACTCTTATTCTGTTATCTGGTAACCTATATCAGTGCAGGTAAGATAAAAGAGATTTCAGTAACCGAATTGATGTCTGAATAGCGAGGAAGATAGTATGAAACAAAAAAAGTATAGATTGTTAGCAATGACTCTTGCAGGTGTGTTAGTGCTTTCAGGGCAGCTTACAGGCTGTAGTCAGCAGGCACCATCAGAAACAAAAACTGCTGAAGCAAGCAAGCAGACCACACAGACAGAGCCAGTAAAAGCTACATCAAAGGAGAAAATATACAGTGTTGGTTCTATAAGCAAGGTGTATGTTACAACAGCAGTTATGCAGCTTTCAGAAGAAGGTAAGGTTGAGCTTGATGCACCTGTTACAGAATATATTCCTGATTTTACAATGGCAGATGAAAGATATAAAAAGATAACTGTAAGAATGCTTATGAACCATACCTCAGGAATTATGGGAACAAGCTCTAAGAATAAGATGCTTTATGATGATAATGATATGGTTTCTCACGATGAGTTGCTTGAATCCCTTGCAGGGCAAAGACTGAAGGCTGAGCCAGGTGCATTTGCTTGCTATTGTAACGATGGCTTTATATTACTTGATATGATAGTTGAAAATGTAAGTGGTATGAGCTTTACTGAATATATTGATAAGTATATTGCCAGTGAAATAAGTGCTGAATATACAGGTACACCAGTAAACAGATTTCAGATGGAGAATGCTGTTCCTATTTATAAATTTGGTAGTATTCCTTACGACTATGATTATTGTATGAGTCTTGGAAGTGGTGGTGTTTATGCTACTGCTTCTGAGGTTGCAAAATTTGGTTCTGCATTTTTTGCAGGTAGCAATACTCTTCTGAATGAAAATTCTAAAAACGAAATGGCAGTTCGCTGGTCAGATGACCCTTATATGGACGATAACGGTCTTGGCTGGGACTATGTAGAGGCTCTTAAATATGAAAAAGCCGGAGTTACCGTTATAGGCAAGGGTGGAGATATTGATAATCAGCATGCACATTTGCTTGTAGCACCAGATGAAGAAATCAGTGTTGCTGTTCTTAGTAGTGGTGGAAGTAGCTTGTATAATGCTGTTATAGCACAGGAGCTTCTTGATGTAGCTTTGCAGGAGAAAGGAATTTCTGTAGAGGCTACAAAAGCAGAATTAGTAGAAACAGTTTCAAAGATACCTGAGAAATATGTTAAATACGAAAGATGCTTTGTAACAAATAACGGGGTGTGGAAGATCAGCTTTCCAGATATGAAGTATATGCATATAGAGAAAATCGGTGTTGATAACACTGTGAACGAATACTATATGCTTACCAGTGATGGCAGATTTGTACGAATGGAGAGCGATTTAAGCGAATGGGCCAATGAGGGTTACCCAGAGGATAAAACTATGCGACAGGACTACAATCAGGTTATCTTGTCATTTGAAGAGAATGAGAATGGTAAGGTGTTTATCAAGAGTGATGACTTTACCAATATAAACGGACTTGGAAACCATACAAGTAAAGCCTTTGTAGCACAGAGCATAGAAGAAAACCCAATAAGCAAAGACTGGCAGAAAGCATGGAAAGCAAGAAGTAACCGTAGTCTTGCAGTATATAATCATAAGTATTCTTCAACAGACTACGATTCTCCTATAGGTAAAATTACTATGATAGAGGAAGTACCAGGATATATGTTTGTAAGCTCTCAGGGCTTTGGAATTCCTCTTAAAATCACAGGAAAAGATACTGCAGAAGCATTTGTAACCATTCCTAGCAGTATCAGCAGAGAACAGACTGATATAAAGATAGAAAAGGTTACTTTAAAGGATAAAGCCTGTGTTGAAGTGCTCAGTCTTACCTCAGGAAATAAGTACAGATTCTTAGATGAAATTCCTGAGCTTACAAGTAAGGTAAACGAAGTTGCTTTGCACAGTGACGAAGCTGGCTGGTATCACATAGGTGATGATATTGCAGGCACAAAGGTTACATTCACAAATCCTGAAAATAGTGCAGTATATGTATATAATAAATATAATGAAATGATATACAGTACTCATATGAAGGACTGGAGTGGTGGTGTTCCTCTACCAAGGGATGGCAGTATTGCTTTTCTTGGAGAAAGTGGTAGCAGTATTAAATTAAAATAATCCATAAAGGATTGTAGGTTTTTTACAGATTCTCAATTGCATATATATCTGTTTTTTGGTATAATACCGTAAAAGACAGAATTTTATTTGAGAGGAACAGATATGGATTATAAGGTTTTAGTGATAGATGACGATGAAGTAATTGCTCAATCAACGGCAGAATACTTTAATATGTTCGACATAAAAACTGCATATGTAACAAGCTTTGAAGAAGCAATGGAATTTTTTGAGAAGAAGCAGGTATCCCTGCTTCTTCTTGATATAAATCTTGGCGACAAATCAGGCTTTGAGCTTTGCAAAAATATAAGAAAAAAATATGATATGCCTATACTTTTTATAAGTGCAAGAACCAGCGATGATGATGTGCTTACAGCATTAAATATTGGTGGCGATGATTATATCAAGAAGCCTTTCACGCTGAATATTTTGCTGGCAAAGGTAAAGGCGATTTTATCCAGATATGAGCAAGCGAAGGAAATGGCAGAATACATAGCAAATAAACAAAGCTCTGATGATGAAAATAACGGAATCGGGCTTGGAACTGATATGGAAAATGCTTGTATAAAGCTGACAGATGAAATAATTCTGGACACAAATTTGCACAAGCTTAAACGAGAAGGAGAATATATCAGTCTTAAGGCTATGGAATACAAAATGTTGCTGTATCTTTTAGAAAACAGGAACAGAGTTGTAACCAAGGATGAGCTTTTGAAGAATGTATGGAATGATGAATTTATCGGCGAAGGAACCTTGTCGGTTCATATAAGACATCTAAGAGAAAAGATTGAAGCTGAACCGAAGAATCCAAAGATTATCAAGACAATCTGGGGAGTTGGTTATATGATCGAGGAATACAGGTTTGATGAACGTAATCATATAAATCCGTAAACCCATATTTTGTCAGGGTGAATAATATGAAGAACTATGTAAGAATTGTAGCTATTGTATGTATAATATTTCTTATCGGTATGATTGGATTTACGGTTGCTTTAGAAGTAAATTTCGATACTTATTCAAAGAATACTGTTGATGTAATAATGCTGAATGATATAAGAGAAACAGCAAAGAAAAATTGGAACAATCTTCAAAGCATAGATAAGAAGGACTTTGAAGAGAGTTTTGTTATTCTTGATAATAGTAATAATACGCTTTATAGCTCGGCTTCTGTAACAGAGAATACAAATTTGACTGTGGAAACTGCTATTAAGTGCAGATATCCTTATTCTTATGTTATAATAGATAACCGTGTTGTGGGCTGTGTTATTATGCTTGATTCGAGCGAAGACACATATACAGGAATAAAAAACAGAATGTTTATAGCAATTGCAATATTCGCACTTTCAATTCTGTCAGGAGCTTTGCTACTGGGTATATACATTAATAAGAATATTATTGTTCCTTTCAGAAAAATGAAGCATTTTGCAGTAAGAGTTTCAGAAGGAAAGCTTGATGAGCCACTTATGACTGAAAAGAATAATATGTTCGGAGTATTTTCTGAAAGCTTTGATATTATGAGAGAAGAGCTTGCCCGAACAAAAAAGAGAGAGCAGGAGCTTCAGAGAAAAGAGAAGGAGCTTGTTGCGTCGCTAAGTCATGATTTGAAAACACCTATTACAGGAATTAAGCTTTCTGCAGAGCTACTTAAGGCAAAGCTTGAGATGAATGAGACAGATAATCTGGATAGAATTGCAGATAATATTTATAAGAAAGCAGATCAGATGAATCTATTAGTAAGCGACCTTTTTACTTATACACTGGATGATTTAAGCGAGTTTACGGTAAACTGTCAGGACGAAGAGTCAGCTGTGCTTAACGATATTATTAAAAGAAATGATGACAAGGGGCGTATAGCTCAGAAGGATATTCCTGGTGTGCTTATCAACACAGATGTGAAGCGTTTGGAACAGGTGATAGGAAATATTATCGCCAATTCATTTAAATATGCAGATACTGAAATTGATGTAAATTACAGTACTATTGAAGGGTATCTTGAGATGAAGATAAGAGATTACGGTCCAGGAGTACCAAGTGAAGAGCTTTCTCTTATAACCAATAAATTTTATCGTGCTAAAGAGGTTGCAAATACAAAAAAGGAAGGCAGTGGTCTGGGACTTTACATATCTAAAACACTTATGGAAAAAATGAATGGAGAAATAATGTGTAAAAACGAGGCAGACGGTTTTTCTGTAATTCTTCTCATACCACTTAGCTGATTACTCTGTAAATATCTTAAAACAAGAAATTGTTTATATACCTCTAAAAAATCTGAAAAGAGAGCTGACAGCTTATATTTTTTGCTACAGAAAGCAAATATAAAATCATATTCTAAAATCAACTAAAAGCAACCACTTATTATCAATCTGAGTCAGTGGTTGCTTTTTACTTTGGTGAAATCTTTGAAAGGCATATTATTCTAAAATTAGAATATTTCTTTAAGGAGTATTGCAATAATTTTATTAAGCTTACTGAGAATTGTAACACAAAGGAGCAATTTGTAGAAAGCTTTCTTTCATTTTTTAAGACAGTATGGTAAGGTTCGGTAGATTTTCGCCAAATCCTACAGCAGAGAAAAAGCAGATACTTGTTGATTTGCTAAGATTAATATAAAAGAATATTGTGAAAGCGATAACGAGGTAATGTAAATCAATTATTACAGTTATACAATTATCACTGTGCAAATGAAAAATTACAAGAGACAAAAATGACTGAACTAGAACTTAAAAGCAAGGAAGCTGAGGAATAAAAGGTATATTCATACAAAAAAGCTTGAATTAGTTGTCATGGAAAAATTCTCTTGATTTTTTAACATTTAAGATGTATAATATCATCGCTGAAAAACATCGGCAATAATTTGAATTCAGAGAGGTGTGATTGAGATGAAAAGCTATACATTTATTTTTGGCAAGAAACATTTCAAGATATTAAGGAGAGATTTATATGAACAGAATAATAAAATGTGCAACACCTCAATTTTTAAATGAGTCTTTGGATTTGGTAGAAAGAGTATTTACTGACTCTGAGGGTGAAGAATCAGCAAAAGTAGTACGTGCTCTTGTTGAAGAAATAAGAAGTAAAAAATTCTATATACCAGAATTAGAATTAGTTATGGTTGATGAAAATGATTGTGTAATTGGCTATGCTATGTTTTCAAGCTTCCATTTAGAGGGGAAATATGAAAATCAATTGCTGTTGCTTTCACCAGTTGCTGTAGAAACGAAGCTACAAAGACAGCATATTTCAAAAGAGCTTATAGAAGAAGGCTTTGTAAGAGCAAGAAAAATGGGATATGAAGCAGTAATTGTAGAAGGTAACCCTCAGAATTATAACCCTAGAGGATTTAAAACCTCTTGTGATTATGGAATAGTTGCTGGACCTAAATTAGGAATACCATCTGTAGATTGCTTGATGGTTAAAGAGCTTATTGAAGGTTCATTAAAAAACATTAAAGGTACTGTTGATTATTCAGATTACAAGTATTTAACTTAAATACATATTTAATCTGCTGGCAGTAACAGAAACACTTATAGTAGAATAAAAAGCAAACAGACACCCGTCACTCAGAGTATAGCTCCTGCGTGACGGGTGCTTTTTGCGTTTGAAGCTTAGAATAAAAATTATAAGGATTTCTCCAGATAGTATAGCAAAAAGCTATACTGTTTCACTCTATTGATTTTGTAATCTGTGGTTTCTTATTTTTAATAAAGCTTAAAGATTTCTCAAAAAAGTATGCCACCACTGAACAAATCGAGGACAGGTAGATTATTTTTTGAAATATTTGCAAAAGGTAAAATTAATAACGATAGTATGTGTTAATTAAGTTTACGTTTACATTTATTGTAAGCTTTTCTGTATCTTAAGGTAATTTAAGGTTAGCCTTAGTTGAATTTCAGCTTACAGTTATAAAATAAAAATCAGCAAGGGGAATTAAAATGCTTGAATGTATTAATCTTACAAAAATCTATAATAAAAAAGCTGTTGTTAATGGTCTTAGCTTTAAGGTGAATAAGGGTGAAATTTTTGCTTTTCTTGGAAGTAATGGAGCTGGAAAAACAACAACAATCAAAATGATACTTAACTTAGTTGGTATTGATAAGGGTGAGGTGAAGCTTTCTCGAGAGGTAAGTATTGGCTATTCTCCAGAAACTCCATATTTTCCACCATTTCTTACTGGCTATGAGGTTCTTGACTATTATGCAGGTGTTCAAAAAATTTCAAAGAAGGAACGTAAACAAGAGATTATTAGACTGCTTGAAACAGTAGGCTTGGAGAATAACAAAACAAGAGTAAAAAATTACTCAAAGGGTATGCTACAAAGATTAGCTCTTGCACAGGCTCTTCTGGGTAATCCAGATTTGCTGATTCTTGACGAGCCAACAGCAGGACTAGATGCTATTGGTCGTGTTGAAACAATGCAGTTGATACAAAGCCTGAAAAAATCAGGTAAAACAATAATTATAAATTCTCATATTCTTAATGACATTGAGAATATATGCGACAGAGGTATCATTATAAAAAAGGAATTCAGATGGGTGTGTGGAATAAGTCTGACAACAACACAAAAACACTGGAAGAAATTTTTATTGATTTAGTAGGAGGTACAAATTTATGATAATCACACTTACTGCTGTTAAAGAAAAAATCCGTAGAAAAGAGCTTTATATAGTTTCTGCTATAGGAATATTTATTATTCTTCTGTTTGGCACAGGTTCAGATTCAAGCTCACTTTCTATAAACGGAGTGGCAATCACTGATTACAAAATGCTTGCACCAATACTTCTTATTGTAGTTAACGCTATAAGCTGTGTTCTTACTGCTGTTATGAGTCTTAGCACTATCCCAAATGAATATGAACGAAACACCAGCCATTTAATCTGGATAAGAAAAATACCACAGTATCGTTATCACACAGAGCTTGCCTTATCTAATATGATTACAGGGCTTACTGGTGTAGAGGATATTATGTAGATACAGTAGGAAAGAATAAAAAATAATATCAGAATACATGCAAAACCAGTTAGAAGAAGATAGTGCGTATGACCAATTAACTTTAAAAGAATATATTGACCCGTTTACGGGAAATAAGAATAAGTAAGCAAAAATAAACAGCCACTCGTGAGCGGCCGTTAGTGATAGTAATGCGTTGTCAAACATTCGATACCCCCTGTCACAGGGGGTATGCCAGTAATAACCCCTTATAGGGGTTGTGCAAACCACCCGTTCAACGGGTGGTTTTGATTGGAGGTGATTTTTATGATTATGAAATACATAAAAAAGATAGTGAAATTGGGTAAACAGGAATATACTGTGGTTGTTCCTTGTTAGATTGATGGGTTTGTTAACAGTGAACGGACAATGGACGCAAATAGGAAGGCTTTGAATGCTTTGTTTGTTTCTATGGCAATGCTTTTAGAAAATAGGAATCTGATTATCTACTTTCCTTTATGGCATAACAAGATTGCTAAAGATTTATACCGTACTGATGATTTAGATAATCGTCAGCAGAATTTTGATGTTGTATTTATGTTTCACACTTTGCAGTTCTCTATTTATCACTGGAAAGAATTGCGTGGAAAACTAAAGAAGATTAAATGCCGTTTGCATACCAAAGAAATAAATCTATTTGCAACCGATGAAAAGATTGGACGACTTTGCGATAAACACAAAAAGAAAGATATTTATTTCAAAGAGCGTGATTTATTCGACCGATATTTCCGTTTTGATACACATTTTTTCATAGGCGGACCGTATGCTTTTGCTCAATCCTATAATGAATTAAGAAAGTTGTTGGACACCCCTTTAGAGCACAACTTTTTTTCACATTATTTTCAGAATTGGGTTGCATTCCCTCAAGTCTGTTCTGCAAAGAACGATTGGCTTGAACGAATGGAAATCGGCTTCTATGACCATTTTCTACGAAAAGATCATAAAAATGCAGAGAAGAACTATTGGAAAGATATTAAAAAACGAATGGATGAGATCCTTAGTAAAAGTAGCCTTGATAATTGATTCTCTTTTAATTGTATATTATCTATATGAAAGCCCGAAGCGTTATGCTTCGGGCTAAATTTTGTGCAACTAAGTGTTGCTTCGGAGGTAATATAAAATGACAGAAGAAAAAATCATTTGTGAGTGTTGCGGGGCATATCTCACAGAAGAAAACATTTCGGAGTTCGACGGGCAATTTCTATGTTCCGATTGTCTGTCAACCGAGACCACTTTTTGCAGCTGCTGTGGAGAGCAAATCTGGGTTAGTAATAATTCTGGTGACAATCACATTACGCTTTGCGAAAGCTGCTACGAGACTTACTACACCCACTGCAATGATTGTGACAGAATAATTCATCGTGACCATGCGTGCTACTACGATGAAGAGCCCTACTGTCAGAGCTGTTACGACCGTTGCTCGGAGGAAAGAAGCATAAAGGATTATGGCTATAAGCCTGAGCCTATCTTTTATGGCGATGGCAACAGATTTTTCGGGGTTGAGCTAGAGGTTGATGATGCCGGAGAAGATGACGATAACGCTTATGAGGTTATCAGAACAGCCAATCGAAATGGAAAGGAGCATATTTATTGTAAGCATGACGGTTCTTTGGATGAGGGCTTCGAGGTTGTAACTCACCCTATGACACTCGATTATCATTTAAACGAAATGCCATGGAAGGAGGTTCTCTCTGAGCTTCGCAGTATGAGCTATTGTTCTCACAATGCAGGTAGCTGTGGTCTTCATATTCATGTGAACAGAAGTACATTCGGAGACACCACAGAGAAGCAGGAAGAATGTATCGGCAGGGTTCTATATCTTTTTGAGAAATTCTGGTCAGAGCTTTTGAAGTTTTCAAGAAGAAGCTATAGTCAGCTTGAACGCTGGGCGGCACGCTACGGCTACAAAGACAATCCGAAAGAAATGTTGGACCACGCAAAGAAGGGTTCTTGCAATGGCAGGTATTCTTGTATCAACCTACATAACTATTACACAATTGAATTCCGAATGTTCAGAGGTACGCTGAAATACAACACACTGATAGCCACACTTCAGCTCGTGAATCGAGTTTGTAGTGTGGCTTTTAGCTTTTCTGATGAAGAAATACAAGCCTTGTCATGGTCTGAGTTTGTTTCGTATTGTACCGAACCAGAGCTTGTTCAGTACCTCAAGGAACGCCGAATCTATATAAATGAACCTGTTACTTGTGAGGAGGAAATATAATATTATGTGTTGCTTATTCGGAATAGTTGATTATCAAAATAACCTTACCCCAAGACAGTTAAATAGAATTACAGCTGTATTATCAAGAGCGTGTGAAGCAAGAGGAACAGACGCTACAGGAATTGCCTATAACTGTAATGAGAACCTAAAAATTTACAAACAGCCTCTTCCTGCTCGTAAGATGAAATATCAGATTCCTGTTGGAGTGCATAGAATTATGGGTCATACTAGAATGACCACGCAGGGAGATGAAAAGCAGAACTATAATAACCATCCTTTTTATGGTAGTGCAAATAACACAGACTTTGCGTTAGCTCATAACGGTGTGTTACATAACGATATTATTCTCAGAGCAACGGAAGAACTACCCGACACAACGATTGAAACTGACAGCTACATTGCAGTTCAGTTAATAGAGAAAAAGAAAACCCTCAACACTGACAGCCTTAAATATATGGCTGAACAGCTAGAGGGTTCTTTTACTATTACGGTGCTAGATCAACAGGACAATCTCTATTTCGTCAAGGGCGATAACCCCATGTGTATTTATCATTTTAAAAGTAAGGGTATTTACATCTATGCTTCAACAGAGGAGATTCTTTTGAAAGCACTTAAGAAAATGCCATATCGCTTTGGAGCTTATGAGAAGATTGATATAGCAAGTGGTGAAATTCTTAAGATAAGTAAACATGGTAAAATCTCAAAAACATATTTTGATGACAGCAATCTTATAGACTACAGCTATTACCCAAGAACATTCAGGTTTGCTCGCACTGATGAAGATGATTATCTTGATACCTTAAAGTCTGTCGCAACCACCTATGGCATTTCTGAGAATTACATCGACTGTCTGTTAGAGGAAGGTTTCACCACAGATGATATTGAGGAGCTTATATACTGCTATTAGGGTACACTCTAATGGGATACTGAAATAATATATCAATAGGGTTGGTTCTGGAATTTTGGGATGTGCCAGATTTCAGGCTGACCCTATTGGGAATTGAGGTGAATTATTTTGAAGATAGGGTATATTCGTATCAGCACGACTGACCAGAACACAGCAAGACAAGAGGTTCTGATGAAAGAACTTGGAGTTGAGCAGGTTTATATTGACCGAATGAGTGGCAAGAATACAAATCGCCCTGAGCTTACAAAAATGATGAGCTATGTAAGACAGGGTGACACTGTGATTGTTGAATCTATCAGCAGATTTGCCAGAAACACAAAAGACCTGCTTGAGCTTGTGGAACAGCTTACATCAAAGCAGGTTGAGTTTATCTCAAAGAAAGAAGCTATCGACACCTCCACACCTACCGGTAAGTTTATGCTTACTATATTTGCTGCTGTTGCAGAGCTTGAAAGAGAATACATCTTGCAGAGGCAAAAAGAAGGTATTGCCATAGCAAAGCAAAAGGGCGTTTACAAAGGCAGAAAGCCTATTGAACACCCTAAATTTACAGAAGTGGTATTGTTATGGAAGCAAAATAAAATTACAGCTGTAGAGGCTATGAAAAGGCTTGATATGAAGCCGAGTACATTTTATAGAAAGGTAAAGAAATACAATGAGAATACTAGTAATTGAACCATTAGAAAAACCCTATATCAAAGAAATTGACGGAAGTCTTGAATCAATGCAGAAGATTGTAGGTGGTCTGATTCAAGCTATATACCCTTATGAGGATAAAAATGTAGCTTTGATATGTAACGAAGAAGCCAAGCTTATCGGCTTGCCATTAAACCGTGCATTGTATGATGACAAAGGACAAATCTACGATATAATAGCAGGAACATTCTTTCTTTGTCAGGCTCCTGCTGATTCTGAAAACTTTGAAAGCCTGACTGATGAACAGATAAATCGATATAAAGAGAAATACAGGCAGCCAGAAATTTATGTAAGGTAAGCTTCCCCCCTATCTATATCAGATAGGGGGATTTATGAAGTATATTTCCTGTTTTCCCATAATCCCATTAGATATAAATGTATGTATAGTTATTCTTCTTTGAGTAATTTGGGGGTATGCTGATATGCAATTTTTTGTAAAAATGATATGTATGAGGTATCTTCATTTTCTGGATTTGAATTTACTTGTTGAAGTGTATTGAGAGGCTCTCTGTTCTTAAAATAATATTCTTGCCAATAACTAATGGAGTTTTTTTCATAATCTTCTTTGGTCATAAATTTTGCAAATATATATTCTATATCGTTTATATTAATTAATTCAAATAATTCGTCCTCTGATAAATCTTTTTTATTAATTATCTCTTCTGTTTTTTTATCCATAAATTTAGATATTGAATTTATATAATTTTTTGCATATTGTTTGCATTCAGAGATCGCATTAGTCAAAGATTTTCTTTCTTCGTGGATTAATAAACTGTTTTGAAAATCATAGCGAGCCATATAAGCTTTTATATAAATATAAAGTATGTAAAAAGGCTCAGGATAATTTGTAGAAAGGCAAAAATCAATAAAATCGGGTTTGTCAAGAAAAGTGTGTAAGTTTATTTATGAAAGTTTAGATTTGAATGTTGCACACAGTTGGGGTTAACCCCAACTGTGTGCA
>JAXJTP010000068.1:0-2317 GCA_036309525.1 Acutalibacteraceae bacterium
ATATATAATTATATTGATAGATATTATTATACTTTATATTATTGATATTTATAAGATATATATTCTATATAAGTATATATAAACAATATTACTATTTTTAAAAGGAGAGATTTTTTATGAAAAACGAAGCATCGCTTATTATCATCAGAAACAGACACAACGGAGACACAGTAATCGAGAATGTATTGAACTATGTGCTGTCATCACCATTTGCCGAGCCGGATGAGGTTATGGTTAATGGCATTAGTGATAATGATTATTATCAAATGGTACAAGACTTTTATTCTGTTCAAGAGCCTTATACTGCATTAAAGAGCCATCGCAGAATCTTTCATATGATATTAAGTATGAGACCTTGTAAAAATATGCAACGAAATCTTGATGAAGGTGCAGAGGCTTTTCTTGAGTTTATGAAGAGACGTGGTCATCAGGTTTTATTGGTGCCACATTATGGTAGTAAAACAAATTACGCTCATTATCATTGGCATGCTGTAGTTAATGTTAAGTCATACACTACCGGTAAAACTCTCTTAGATAAATATAGTGAGTTTAAATTGATATGCGACTTTATGAGCCAGCAATCATACATCCAATGGAATTACTGTTATCATAACTGCGATAAGATTGTACCTACTGAGTATTTTTAAATAATATATAAATAAGGACCATAGAGTTTATTCTTATATAGAAAGTGACAAAGACAAATAAATTAAGAATTTTGTCATTAGGTTGTATTGTTTAGATTCAAAACTACACTATTGATATTATTTTGGTTGACCGATATAATATCAATAGGAGGTGAACCATCTTGACAATAAGAGAACTAATGGAACGCAGAAATATAACTCAATATCATCTGTCTAAAGATAGTGGCATTGCTTACACAATAATAAACGATATATGTAGTGGTAATGCACAGCTAGAAAAATGTTCCACCTAAACAATCTACCGAATCTCAAAAGTTCTCGAGGTTTCGATGGAAAGTCTTATTGAGACTCGCCTTGATAAACGCATTGACTTTGAACTGCTCAAAAGCAATACCTGCCATAGACTAAAAGAACTGGGTGATATCGACTTTATTATCAAAACATTAGAAGATGATCGCATTCGCAAATATTATAAGAAAAATGGTATCCCGAAAGCCTGTATCTTCTTGCTATGCTTGATTACATCAGCGGAGAGAACAATATACCACTCTGTACACAATACGATGATATACGTAATTTAAAGCTCAAAACAACCCTTTTTCTGCCAGCGTTTTAGTTGCAACAAAGGTAGCTAAAAACGACGAACTAAAACATCGTTCTATCAGAGAATCAATCCCAGAGTTTATACGTTTTAATATCGTAGAAAGCGAGGTTCAGAATGTAATCTGACAGTTTTATGCAAGAAATAACAACTACTGTTTAATGCACATCTTCAGAACAAAAAGCCAGAACAACCTACGACAATATTTTGCGTTTTTGTGATGACCCAGATGTTATTGACCCTATTAAATTTTTAAGAGCAAGAGAGGTTGTGCATTTCCAGAGATTTGGCGAGGCCTTGAGACTTCTTACTGACCGACTTGACAGCAAGAATTACTATGAATTTAACCCTAGCTTTGATAAATGTAAAATGAATTGTGAAAAAGATAAAGACAATAAAAATAAATTTGCTAAATTATAAAATCTTAAATCGCAATAACAAATTGAATGAATAAATATAAAAAATTGGCACACACATCAACCTACGTAATATAACAAGATAGCAAGGCCAATTCAAGCACGCATAGAACCCCTCAGCAAAAGCAATCCACAAGATTACTTCTGCCTAGGGGTTCTTGACTTACAATATTCAGTTATCTGCTCTAACCAAAGAAAATAGGTACTTATACTAAACTCTATTTAAAAATGGACTTCTTTACGGCATATTTTGCACCAAACTTCATACTGCGTCCTCGCAAGGCGACAGCCTTGCTGTGGGTCAGTATTCGTTTGGCACAAAATCTGCTCATAAATCCTTGTCCACTTTTTATCAGAGTTTAGTATTAAAATCTTACCATACTGTATTTATGTGAATACATAGGTCAGATATTTTTAAGTTATCAGGTTATGAGCTATCGCTGTATGAATAATACTATACATTATACACTATTTTGGACACTCCTTCACCGAAGTCTTCTTTTTTACGCAAAAACAAGGGGGAGCTGCCCTATATGCACTAACCTAAGTTAAAGGCGTACATCTGCATACGAACACCCTTAGGACGTTTTTCAACATGACAATTTTCAGAAATATTTATAAAATTATTTACAAAATCAAAATCACTTATTTTC
>JAXJTP010000069.1:0-33478 GCA_036309525.1 Acutalibacteraceae bacterium
GGCAATTTCTTCCCGAAAAATACTCGAAATACGTCAGTATTTCTCCGTTTTTTCGCTCGAACTTGCCTCGTATTAGCGAAATATTCAGTAATTTTTCTATTTTCAGATACTCCCTAATCTAACAGAGAGGTACCTCAAGAAAAATGTATAGTCCTTTTACTTATGGTTGCATATAGGAATTGTAAATATCCTCCATTTTATCTGCGTCCTTAGAGATAAATAGTCTTATGTAAATTCCGTCCTTAACAACCTTGCAATTCTTAATAATCTCATATTCATCAGGTAAATATTCCTTAGTTTCAGAAAGAAGATTATCATAATGCTCGTTTAATCTGTCACGAACAGCATTTGCTTCACTCTCTGTAAGTGCTTCAATTAATATAATCTCATCCTTACTCATTGAATCAGTAGATACTAAAGCAGAAAAATACGCAACATCTGTTTTGTCAATATTGTAAAAATGACCAAGCTGATATTCTGAAACCTCTTCCATTACAGGTAGCTCACATTGCTTTTGAATTTCTGAGACTATTTCCTTAACAAGTGGCTGTGGCTCTTGATTTAAAGCAACACTACAGGAACATAGTGAAATAGAAAGAATTAAGCTTAATAATACGACTGATAATTTTAAATACCTTTTCAATTTTATTACTCCTTTATTATAGGCTGTGGCTGTATTTCTACAACTATTTTCAACTTTATTTTATTAAAAATATATCAGCCTGTCAATGAAAGTAAATAAACTGTAGTACTGTTAAAAAATGCTTAACCAGTCTGTTAAAAATAGTAACACTAATAATAACCTGAGATGAATTATTCTTTAACAATTTATTATCAAGTGTATCAGGGCTTGTTTTAAAAATCAAAAGCACTGCCTATTTTGCCCCGAAATCGGTGATTTCTGCGTTTAAATCTCTCAATTCGCAACAAAAATCCAGAACTTTTTACATACAAGAACTAAAGCTGTATTTATTATAAAATTCCTTTGTTTCGCTTACCCTGTAAACAGTGCTTTGGTGCTTTGAAAGTAGCCTTGTAATAGCATATAAATCTATCCATATTTCGTTATTGCTCTCTTTTTGACTTTCATCAAAAACTAATTCTATCCCTAAATGAAGATGACTTGTGTCAATGTTATTGGTGTTTTCATTAGTACTATAGCCTGTTCTGCCAACATAGCCTATAACCTCACCAGCATTTACAAGCTTACCCTCGGCTATATCAGGGTGAAAGGGGCGATTTTGCCTTAAATGTGCATAATAGTAATATCTCTTTTTATCAAGGCTACGTATTCCAATTCGCCAGCCACCGTACTGATTCCAGCCCATAATTTCAATAGTACCACTTTCTATGGCTACTACAGGAGTACCAGTTGAAGCCATAAGGTCGTGCCCTAAATGCTGTCTTTTGTAGCCGTAGCTTCTGCTAGCTCCAAAATCGTCATAGTGAGAATAAGGGAAGGTTTTTGCTATCGGAGAAAATACACACAGCCCATAATCCTTTACCGTGTTTATTTTTCCGTTTTCGTCCTCCTTTTCTGTTGTATACCAGCCTGTAAAGCCTCCCAACACTGCATTATAAACCTCGTTATAATAATCGTAATATTTCATACCCTTAGTAATTTCAGATACCTTTTCACCATTTTTTACTCTGTCTATAAAGGCTGTCATATCAGCTTCCTTATAGCCTTTAAAATCTCCACCATATTTTGCCCCCAGATAGGCTAGTACCTCAATCCAGTTAATTTTTATTTCGTCATCAGCCTTGTGTGAGCTTATATCATATTCCAATGCTTTTTCAAGTGCATTATAGCATACATTGAATTCAGCATACTTTATAAAATTACCTGATTTGTTCTTTGTTGCTCCTGTCAGTGATAAAAATATCACAAGCATAATAGAAATAGCTAATATAATGCTGATAATTCTCTTTATTTTCCCCACCTGCCTTAAAATTATTTGAATAAATCTATACATATATCATAGATATATGTTATTTAAAAAGAATTAATTACATAATTATATATAGCTTTTTGAATTTAGCTTTTACAAGGCAGATTAAAGCTTTCTTTGATATTATAAAATACCTGATTAAACTTTAATAAAGAAACAATATAGGGCAGGTGCTTGCTTTTGCAAAAGGGTAGAGGCTTGCATTTGTTCTGCTCTCGATTAGATATTAGGGCTTGTTTGAAAAATCAAAGGCACTGTCTGTTTTACTCCGAAATCCAGCACTTTTTCTTTTTTAAACAAGCCCAAGTGTAAAGCCATATAAATTAATACAGTCTGCAAGCTTAGCTAAGCTTGCAGACTGTATTAAATGTTTTTTATTGTAAAATTATAAAGCTTTCTTTTTTCGTGATACCAATACACCAGCCATAGATAATAGAAGTATAGCTGGTAATACTCTTAGAATATTATTATCAGCTGTGGCAACTGTACCATTTGAATTGCTTGTAGCAGTCTGTGTTGCTGTTGTAGCTCCTGTTGGCTTTTGAGTAGGTGCCTGTGTAGGAGCAACAGTTGCCTGCTGTGTTTCGTTTTCTGTTGGAGCTTCAACCTTGTTTACATAGGTGTAATCCATATCATAATATGGGTTAACAGCTACCTTTGAATATTCAAAAACATCGTTAGGTATATATACATAATTACCGTCTGCGTCCTTTAAAGGCTCGTCTGTGGTTTCACCTGTATTAGGGTCAAAAAAGGCAACCTTAGGCACATATACAGAAGAGTCTGCATCGGTAAGAGGAGAGGTCAAATTAACCTCTACAGGGTCATAAAACAAACAACCGGATATATCAACACCGTCTATTGTTTCGTCTACTTCAAAGTACATCTTTTCAGCAAGAGCATTACCCATAGGGTCGTCAATCTTCAAATTCTTAGTCTCTTTCTTGTAATCTTTGTTTTCTTCTTTTCTATCACTTATTCCGTTATTCCATATAATATCTGTAGCAAAGGTTGGAGCAAAGCCATAATAAATATTTCTGTCTGCATAAATATCGTTACCATTTTCGTCTATTACAGACAGCTTTTTAGCTGGCTCTCCTGGCCAGTCAGCGTTATGTGTACTTCCACAATACCAATAAAAGCCAATTTCATAGCCCTCTTCTTTTTTGTCGCTATGGTCATTAACCCAATCATCAGGGGCTTCAAAATAATAAACATTATAATAGCCGTCCCAATACTCCATAGGAATTCCCCAATCTTCATAATATATAGAATATCTCTCTGGTATTTCCATATCAGGTGTAACAGGTAAGCCACGCTTAACACCGTATTTTTCAGCAAACTGTGATTTAAGCTTTGTAGCTTCATCCTCCTCTGGTGTTAAATCAAGCTGTGAAGCTACATAAGCCTTAGCTTCTTCCCAGGTCATATTAAAATCTTCTTTATAGCTTTCATTCCATATATGTGAACCATCTGGCTGTGGTCCATAAAATTTACAGAAGTCATCAAATATGGTTTGGTCTGTTTCACCAGGAATATATGCGTGACCTTTAACATTTAAACCCGATATTTGACGATGTTTACCACAATCAGGGTTGTTATACCATACTATCTCAGTACCAACTCTCGGTCTATCCACCGGTGCAAGAGTTGGATCAACCTTAGTTGTAAATGTATCACCCATACAATTCTGGTTAAAAACAGCGTCATAGGTCATATAACCTCTTGAATCAGATAGAATCATCAAATTCCAGTTGCCCTCAGGTACGTTGTATGTAGCTGTTTTTCCGTCCTCAGCTATTGTCATAAGCTCACTTTTTGATTGCCATTCGTACAAGCCCTTGCCACCTTCACGACCATCCCAGATATGAATGTAATATTTAGCACCCTCGTATTTCCAGCCGTTATTAATTCTAAAGGTGATTTCTCCACCAGTAATGTCGTATTCCTCAGCAGAAGCACTAATTGCACCAACACTGCCTACAGCTGAAATCATAGCAATAGCAAGCACACTGCTTAAAAGCCTCTTTCTCATTTTTCTCTCTCCTTCAAATAATTCAAATAGCTATAGGAAATAAATCCTATATAATTCTATTTTATCACAAGCAAAATTACTTAACAACATATTTTGGTGTGAATACAATCTTTAAAGCGTAGAATTTTACCAGTATTTTTTATATATTTAAGCTAATTGCATGCTGATAATTCATAAAAAATAATAAATATTTTGTTGAATATAGCTTTAGTGGTTAATAATATAGTTTTTATTCAGAAGATAAATGAAGCGTAGCTGTTTAAGCTATAACAAGAAATAGAGTAAATTATAAAAGCTATATTAAGTAGTTAGCTTTAATTAAAAAAATTATACATATTTTTAGTCTATAATATTGCAAAATATACTAAAACCATTGACAAAACAGCCTTACAATGGGATAATTATATATTATGTAAATAATCGAATTTTGTATTCGTAACTATATAAAAGTAAGGAGAGAACCAAAATGGCTAAAGAGCTTGCAAAGTCATACAGCCCTAGTGAGGTTGAGGATAAAATATATGACTTTTGGGTAAAAGAAAATTATTTTCATTCAGAAATTGATAAGGATAAGAAGCCTTATACAATAGTTATGCCACCACCAAATATTACTGGTCAGTTGCATATGGGTCACGCACTTGATAACACACTACAGGATATTCTTATCCGTTACAGAAGAATGCAGGGATACTGCACATTGTGGCTACCAGGTACCGACCATGCGTCTATCGCAACAGAGGCTAAAATTGTAGAGGCTATGCGTAAAGAGGGCGTAACTAAGGAGGATTTAGGCAGAGAAGGCTTCCTTGAGCGTGCTTGGGAATGGAAAAAGGAGTATGGTGGAAGAATCTGCGATCAGCTAAAGAAAATGGGTAGTAGCTGTGACTGGCAGAGAGAACGCTTTACTATGGACGAGGGCTGTAATCAGGCTGTAAAAGAGGTTTTTGTAAACCTTTATAATAAGGGACTTATTTACCGTGGTGAAAGAATTATCAACTGGTGCCCACATTGCTTAACATCTATTTCAGACGCTGAGGTTAATTACGAGGATCAGGCTGGTCATTTCTGGCATTTAAGATATCAGCTTGCAGACGGCACTGGTCATATCGACCTTGCTACAACACGTCCAGAAACATTACTAGGCGATACAGCAGTAGCTGTAAACCCTAACGATGAAAGATATAAGGATATGGTAGGTAAAACATTGATTCTACCTATCGTACACAGAGAAATCCCTATTGTTGCAGATGATTATGTTGAAATGGATTTCGGTACAGGTGTTGTTAAAATTACACCAGCACACGACCCTAACGACTTTGAGGTTGGTTTAAGACATAATCTGCCTGTTATAAATGTTATGACAGACGATGCAAAAATTACAGAGGATTACCCTAAGTATGCTGGTATGGACAGATACGAGGCTAGAAAGGCTATTGTAGCTGACCTTGAGGCAGAGGGTGCTCTGCTAAGAGTAGAGGATTACAACCACAATGTTGGCACCTGCTACCGTTGTGGCACAACTGTTGAGCCTAGAGTTTCAAAGCAGTGGTTTGTAAAGATGAAGCCACTTGCACAGCCTGCTATCGACGCAGTTAAAACAGGCGAAACAAAGTTTGTACCATCTCACTTTGAGAAAACATATTTCCACTGGCTAGAGAATATCCGTGACTGGTGCATTTCTCGTCAGCTATGGTGGGGTCATCAGATACCAGCATTCTATTGTGATGACTGTGGAGAAATGGTAGTAACAAAGGATAACCACGCAACCTGTCCAAAGTGTGGCAAAGAAATGCGTCAGGATCCTGATACACTTGACACATGGTTCAGCTCTGCACTATGGCCATTCTCAACACTAGGCTGGCCAGAAAACACAGAGGAGCTAAATTATTTCTATCCTACAAATACACTTGTAACAGGCTATGATATTATTCCATTCTGGGTTATGAGAATGATGTTCTCTGGTATTGAGCATACTGGCAAGGTACCATTTGATACTGTTCTTATTCATGGTCTTGTTCGTGACAGTCAGGGTAGAAAGATGAGTAAATCACTTGGCAACGGTATCGACCCACTTGAGATTATCAATAAATATGGTGCAGACGCTCTAAGACTAACTCTTGCAACAGGTAATGCACCAGGTAACGATATGCGTTTCTATGACGAAAGAGTAGAATTCAGCAGTAACTTTGCAAACAAGCTATGGAATGCTGCAAGATTTGTTCATATGAACATTGATGAGCATAACGTTGAAAATAAGCTACCAGCTGAGCTTGCAACAGAGGATAAGTGGATTATAAGCACACTTAACAATGTAGCAAAAGAGGTTACAGAAAACCTTGATAAGTTCGAGCTTGGTATTGCTGTTCAAAAGGTATTCGATTTTATCTGGGATTGCTACTGTGACTGGTATATAGAGCTTGCTAAGTCAAGACTACAAAGCACAGGCGAGTCTGCACAGAATGCAAGACAGGTGCTTGTATGGGTACTTGATAACGCACTTCGTTTGCTACATCCATTTATGCCATTTATCACAGAAGAAATCTGGCAGACATTGCCACATCAGGGCGATACAATTATGCTTGCAAAGTATCCAGAATTTACATCTGAATATGATTTCCCACAGGCAAGAGAGGAAATGGAGGTTGTAATGAATGGTATCAGAGCAATTCGTACCCGTCGTTCAGAAATGAATGTACCACCTTCAAGAAAGGCAAAGGTTTATATAGCAACCGACCAAAAAACAGTATTTGAAAACGGTGCTCCATTTATCTGCAAGCTTGCTTCTGCAAGTGAGGTAGAGGTTGGCGACAGCTTCGACATAGATGGTGCTGTTACTGTTATTACAGCCGAGGCTAAAATTTATATCCCTATGAGCGAGCTTGTAGACAAGGAAGAGGAGCTTCAGCGTTTAAATAAAGAGCTTGCTAAAACTGAAAAAATGCTTGCACAGTCTGAGGGTAAGCTTAATAATCAGGGCTTTATCGGCAAGGCTCCTGCAAATGTTGTAGAAAAGGTAAAGCAACAGGCAGAAAAAGAGCGTGAGAAAATCGCAATGATAAAGGCTGCTATTGACGCACTTAAATAAAAATATATTAATTATACTACAGCCACCCATATATCACAGCTATGATATATGGGTGGTAAGCTTTGTAATAAAATATAAATTGATGAGGTACACAATGGCAAGAGAAATTAATCCTAAGGCTACAACAAGAGAATCAGCCTACAACCTTTGGCTCAAAGCACCAAATCCAATGGTTACATTTTTTAAAACCTTAGATGTAACAAATTTAATCAGAGTATCACGTAAAAAGAAATTGAAATTCAATATGCTTCTTGATTATTGCATAGGGAAGTCAGCTGTGGATATAAAGGAGTTTTATATTCTTCCTGTTGGAGAAAAGCTGATAGAATACGAAACAATTGCAGTAAATACAATTGTAAAGAATAAAACTGGCGAAGTAAGCTCCTGTGATATTCTCTATACAGATGATTTAGAGGAATTTAATCGTGATTATCTTAAATATACAACCCAAACAGCAAAAGCTTGTCAGGATAGAGATTTGTCAGCTGATAGTATGGTAATTGGTACTTCTGCAATTATTGATACAGAAATTGACGGTGCTGTTGGAATGAACAGTGGTATTTTTAATAATCCGTTTATTATCTGGGGAAAATACAGAAAAAAGCTATTCAGATATTATCTTCCTATATCCTTTCAATTTCATCATACACAAATGGACGGTGCTCACGCAGGAAGCTTTTTGAAAAATTTACAAGCAGAAATCAATAATCTAAAATAGTGTAAACTAAAAAAGACTTACAGAAAACATATTTCTGCAAGTCTTTTCTTTTTAAAATATATTTGTTAAACGTTTTTTCATAGCTAAAACCCATTCCTTAGGTAGCTTGCCAGGGCGTAAAATAGTCAGGGCATAAGCAATTTCTGTAAGTAAATCACAGTTGAACGATAGCATACTTGAATATCTTATCTTATTGCTTTCTACCTTTTCGTTTGAGCTGTTACTTATATGCTCTACCATAAGGTGCTGTATAAGCATAATTTCACATAGATAATTCTTTGTAGGGTCATCAAGTCTTACGTGCTCAAGCTGATGTATAGCCGACCAATCAAATTGAGCTAAGTCACTTGTATGTAGCTTATATCTTTGACTTTTAGGTGTACTTAACAGCCAGTTTGCCAAAAGATAGGTTGCCACACAGCCTACACCAACATATGCAATTTTTAATAAAGACTCAGGACTAATACAAGCAGAAGGGAAAAGCACTGCTGTTAAAAGCTGTGTAGAAAATGCGATTTTCGCAAATGAATTTACTGATGTTACAAGACAAAGAATAGAAACAATAAATGCAACAGGTACACGTGTATCAAATGGGAACATTTTCAGCATACCCATATAGATAATTGCTACAGCTACTATTCCTATTGCACCTGTAATTGTAAGCCTTATTCGTTTGTCGTAAGGCATAGATAAAACAGCCAATGCAGTAATCGGACATAGCATTGCGTCTGATATAGTTAAAAGCTGTGCAAGCAATGCAAACGCTGTAACAAAAATTGCCATTTGTAAAGCATTACGCATATTATATGAGGTTGTTGTAAATCTTTTTTTCAATACAGAAAATCTGAATTTAGCAGACTCCTTAACGCTTGTTTTTATAACTGGCTTACCTCTGTACTTTAAATAACCAGATAAGGTTAATATGTATTTTTTCCATAAAGATGACAGCTGAGGATTACTAAGACTATAATCGTCAACAAAATTACTTAGATTAATAGATAATCTCTTTAACGATTTAATATTCGAGAAATATCTTACAAGCTCCTCAAAGTATTCTCTATCCTTATCTGTAAGCTCCTTTAGCTTTTGTGGAGTATCATATATAAGGTCGCTTAATTGCTCCATAGTCATTAAAGCAAGAAAATCATTCTTTGTAGCTTCATCAAGCAAATAATCCTGATTAAGAACACCATTATATTTGCTTTTACAAAAATCTGTTGTAAGTGTAAATATGTCAATCTTGCCATTGGTATTATTATCCAATAAAGAGCTTAATTTATTAGCTATTTCCTCACAGCCTCTGATAACATATTGGTTATCTCTATGCTTACGGAAAAGATTATTAAAAATAAGAAGAAACGCTCCACCAGCACCCATACAAAGCAAACAGCATAATAGTCTAGGAAAAAGCTCGCTAACAGCTATATGACCAGGGTATTGCATCAACAAAAGCTGTAGACTCATAACAAAAAATTTACCTACCGATAAATTGTCGCAGAAAATAAAAGCAAATGCAAATATAAGTGCAAAATTAATAACAATTCCTGCAAGAATATTCATACTTGCAAGTGTACCCATTAAAACAATAAAGAAAAGATAACCTGCATTTCTTAAATAATTTGCTGTATTAAATGTGGTATTGTAAAGAGCCTTTACCGAGAATAGTGATACCAACGCAACTACTATTAATTCAGCACCAAAAACAGCATTAACTGCAAAACACATTAAAATTCCAAATACAGCAACAGGAAGATACATTAACAGGTTTGTTGCAATGCTATTGAGCTTTATTATACAGCTATTTCTAATTTTATTTATCATATACCAACCTCATATTAATAATAAAATATCTATACAATTAAATTAATTTTACAACAATTCATTATTTCAGTCAAGCATTACATACAAACTTAACAAAAAACAGGGATAATGTGACATAATTTCTTTGAAATCTAAAAAAACAGAGGGCAGTTCAAAAAACTACCCTCTGTTTTAAAAATATCGAATTAGTCCTTTTCAAATTCAAGAATATCTCCTGCTTCACAGTCCAGCACCTCGCATATTGAGGCTAGTGTAGAAAATCTTATAGCAGTTACCTTGTTATTTTTTATCTTAGAAAGATTTACATTAGATATTCCAACCTTTTCAGCAAGCTCGTTAAGAGATATTTTTCTCTCTACCATCATTCTGTCTAATCTAAGAACAATTTTTCCCATAATTACACCCTCCTTTATAAAAGACCATCAACGTCTTTTTCTAGGTTTGCACCATATGAGAAAACGTTTGTTAAGCATAGGCTGATAAGTCCTAAAATAAAGCTACTAAGGTTTAAAGATAATTCAGTACCGTCTATACCACTAATAATAGATACAGCAAATATAATAGTACTTATAATAAAACCAACAACAGGAATAGCTATTGAAAAAATACCAATTTCCTTAACCATACGGATAACGCATTCTTGGAAAGGTGATGTGCTAGTGGTATGCTTATTTTTTCCGTTTATTGTTTTCATAATCAGATTAATATTACGGAATATCATAGCCATAAGGCAGAATACAATAATACTTGCAACAAAAAACAATATAACAGCAATCATATTAATTTCACCTGCTGAATTTACTACGGTTGCTTCTAATCCATAGACCGTCAGTGTTCTTCCTAGTTCCTGTGCCCCCTCAGTAAACATAACTGACATAAAATCTGCGTTAAATATAGATAATAATAACACAATAGTTATAGATACTGCACCAATCCAGTGAACAACCTCTAATACCTTTGATAATACCATTGTAAGCTTGTTTATTAATTTCATAATTTTTTCCTCCATTTAATTAACATTAAAATAAAATTTCTAATCATTACCGGTTTTGATGATATGAGTATAACAGATGATTTTATGTTTGTCAATATATTTTTAACGAAAAACATTAAATAATTTTCAATAAACATTAAAAAATATTCGATTAACATTAAGTATATAATCAAAATTCATTTATCTTGCAAAAAAATCAATTTTGTAGTAACATAAACTATGTATTATTAATATGTGGGGGAGTAAAATGAACAATCAATCAAAAAATCTTTTGGATAAATCCTGTGTTTATCTGAATGTGTTTTTTAATAATAAAGAGCTTAATAATTCGCCTATTGATATTCTTACAGACGCACGTAATAAATATTTTATTAGTCGTGGCAAAAGAATTAAGGATAAGGTGTTTTTTACTGCTGATGGTGTAAAATATTCTTTTGCTTATCAGATTGACCCTAAAGGAAAATTCAAATGGAAAGCAACAACAAATGGTGCTGTAACCGAAGACATTGCAACCGAGCCAGCAGGCTATATAATTCTATACAAAACACCAAATGGTGCTATAAATAAGAAAATGTATTTTAACCACTCACATATATGGCAGAAAACAGAGTATTTCAACACAAATACATCAGAGCCTGTTATATGCCTTATGCCATGGCTTAATGATGACAGAGCAGCCATCGCTATGTATGACGCAACATCATCATTTCCTCAAATTCTTTATGCACTACCTCTTACAGATAATAATGCAGAGCTACAAAAAGCAGTAGCAATATGTCAGCCAGAGGTAACTGCAACAGTAAATAATATTACCTATTATTTTGGTGATGACGAAATAGAGGAGCAGTGGAATAAAATTATACACAATACAGAGAACACCTCTACAAGCAAGCCAAAAGCAGTAAAAATGTACTTTAATATGCAGGCATTAAGAGAAAATGCTCAATACAGAAGCTTAGCTGATACAACAGAGGTGTTTACAGCTGTATCACATACACCTGTTCAACCAGTTATTCAACCAGTTGCTCAGCCAGTTGCTCAGGCTGTTGCTCAACCAGTAGCTCAATCACCTGTTCAACCAGTAGCTCAGCCAGTTGCTCAGCCAGTGGCTCAATCACCTGTTCAACCAGTGGCTCAGTCTGCAACTCAGCCAGCTGTTCAACCTGTTATAAATGATGTAACTAATCAAACACCAGCTATTAATATAGATAAATTAACTCTGTCAAAGCCACAGGAAGAGCTACAAAAGGAAATAGAAAATATACCTTCTCCAGTTTTACCAGTTGTGTCTGACACACAGGAAAGTAAGGCTAAAAAGAAAACAGCTGATAACACCTCTGAAATTAACGCAGATAAATCAGTTATGATTTCTCAAAAGGAAAAGGGCTTGTATTTTGGTGGGCTTGACTCATTTAACAATAGAAACGGATATGGAAGAACCCAGACAACAAAGGGTCAAACCCTATACGAGGGCGAATACCAGAACGATATGAAAAACGGCTTTGGTGTATCGTTCTTTAAAACAGGTAAGGTTTCTTATGTAGGTAATTATTCTGACGATAAATGTAATGGCTTCGGTATAGAATTCAGAGCAACAGACGGAAGCGTTACAGTTGCAGAATACAGCGACAACAGCAAGGAGTTTATTCACGCAAAGTTCGACAAAAACGGTAATCTTCTTTTTGCAGGTAATCGCAACAGCCAACAGCAAAGTGGCGTAAGCTTTAATCCTGAAAATGGAGAGATGTTTATAGCCAGATATAAAAACGGAGAGCCTTTGCAATACGGTACAATTATATCGGCAGACGGTATACTTATCTATACAGGTGAGTATAAAAACGGTAATAAGGACGGAAAGGGTATTCTGTTTAATGCTGACGGTACTATAAGATATACGGGCGAATTCAAGCGTAACCTATATAATGGCAATGGTATATTAACAGATGACAACGGAAACACCTACAACGGTGAATTTTTAGCAGGTCAGCCTAATGGCTCAGGTGAGCTAAGGTCTGCAAACGGTTCAATTATATATACTGGTCAGTGGAAAAAGGGTCAGTATAATGGTGATGGTAGATTATATAATTCAGAAGGTGGTTATAGCATCGGTAAATTCCAGAATGGTGTAGCCAAGGGTAAGCTTATAATCTATGACGCAAACGGTTTAATCAAGTACAATGGCTTTGTAGTTAACAATAAGCCAGACGGTAATGGTATTTGCTACGAAAACGGAGAAAAGGTTTATGACGGTCAGCTTGCACAGGGTGTAAAATCCGGTACAGGTAGATTATTCTCAAATGGCGAATGTATCTATATGGGCTCATTTGAAAATGATGCTTTATCAGGCTTTGGTATAAAATATAAAAACGAGCAGATTCAATATTCAGGTATGTGGAGCAACAATACATATAATGGTGCAGGTCTGCTTAAAATTGATAACGAAACCACCATGGCTGGTAATTTCAAAAACGGTGTACCAGACGGAAGAATAAATATCATCAAAAAGGGTGTTCTGGTAAGCGAATGTATATATAATAATGGCGAGTGTGAATATATGAGAGAATATTCATACGACGGATTAAGTGTTGTATACGACGGAAATATAAAGGGCAACCTCAGAGAGGGTATGGGCTGTACCTTTACAGAATATGGTGAAAAGCTTTTTGAGGGTATCTTCAAAAATGGTCAGCCACTAAAAAGTATGAAGGTTTCAACCAGAGAAATGCAACCTCTTGAATATGTAGCCAAGCTAAAGGATACTGATTACGAAAAGTTCAGAACTCCAAAGGAGTTTGTTGTAGAACAGCCTATGATGAACGGTGTTTATTCTGGTCAACTTAACAACGGTGTGCCAGACGGAAAGGGAACAATTTTATATATCGACCATAGATATACAGGCTGCTTTAGCAATGGCTCTGCCTGTGGCAGTGGTATTGTCTACTTTGGAGATGGCACAGTGGTAAATGGTGTATTTTCTGACAGACCTCTTATCAATACACAGCCTATAGAATTTTCTAATGTTGTTTATCATATAATTAATAATCGCTAAAGGTGGGATAATTTATGCTTAATAATTTTATAGCTATGGCTACAATGGAGATAACAGAAATCTCTGATTTAGATCCTGGTTTTTTTCAAAAGATTTTAAACGCTTTTCTTGATTATCTACCAAACCTTGCAGTTTCTGTAATTGTATTTTTTGTAGGTTGGATTTTATCAAAGTATCTTACAAACTTTATAATCAAATGCATAAAAAGAAGCAAGGTAGACTCAGCTGCAATTTACTTTTTCAAATCGCTTATTCTTGTTACCTTAAGAATAATGGTTATTCTTGTCACCTTAAGTCAGCTAGGTGTAAATGTAAGTACAATAGTAACAGCCTTAGGTGCTGCAACTGTAACAGTTGGTTTAGCCTTGCAGGATACTCTTGGTAATGTTGCAAGTGGTATTTTGCTTATATTCACACACCCCTTCAAAGAGGGTGACTATTTAAAAATAGGTTCAGATGAGGGTACAGTAACAAAAATCTCGTTATTCTCAACACATATAAATACCTCTGACAATAAAGAAATTGTTATCCCTAACAGAAACGTTACAAGCGAAAGCGTAATAAATTATTCAAGTCATACCGAAAGAAGAGTAGACCTTACATTCAACATCGCCTACGAAAACGATGTTCTTGCTGTAAAGAAGCTTATAAGAAATATTATTGAAAACAACGAAAATATTTTGCACGAAAAAGCTCCAGTTATAGGAGTGTTCAGCCAGAGTGATAAATGCATAACATTAGATGTAAAGTTCTGGTGTAAAACGGAAGAATATTGGGATTTGTACTACAAAATAGAAGAGCAGGTAAATATAGCATTTGAAGAAAACGATGTAAAGGTTCCATATCAGGTTATAGTAAATAAGCAATAAAAGCAAGAAGAACAGCTGTGTTATCAACATACAGCTGTTCTTCTTGCTTTTTAGAGAAAACTAATTTTTAGTTTGTAGTATTATATTCAACATCCTTTAGCTGTTCGCAAAAAATAATTGCATTATCGTTTATTTCTACACCGTTTTCTGGTAATACTACTTTATTCAGATTAGGGCAGTTAAAAAATACTGCAAATCCAATTTCTTTAACATTTTCAGGCATTACAACCTCTTTTATAGATGAATTATAGGCAAAGGCATAGTCTGGTATTGCTTCAATCGACTCAGATAGCTTTAGGCTCTCAAGATTATTGCAATACGAAAATGCATTATTGTAAATTTTACTTACTGTATCAGGAATTTTGTACTCCTTATCAGGCTTATTCATAGGGTATGCAATAAGGTATTCCATATTAGCAGTATAAAGAACACCGTCATCAGATAAAAATCTGTTGTTATCCTCGCAGTTAATCAGCTGTAAGAATTTGCTGTTATAAAAGGCTAAAGGGCTGATTTCGTGAATAGATGAAGGCACAGTAACGCTGTTTATAATATCCTCGTTGTCCTCATTAAGAAAACACCTTGCCTTAATTGCTGTTACATATTGGTTTTCAATAGTTTCAGGAATAACAACATTCTTTTCGTTTCCTATATATTTAATCAGATTTATGCCACCATCAGTTTTTTCATATTTAAAGCCATCAGCTTCATATATTTGCAAGGTATCAGCTATAGTATGAGCCTTAGCCTGTGCACTTTTCAGCTCCTCAATAGAAATATCGGTAATGTCACAAGCAGTTATAGAAGAGCCAGCTATAACTGCACCTATTGTGCAAAAAAATTTTTTAAGTGTTTTTAGCATAATAATCTCTCCATATAAAATTTCTATTTTAATTTTATCACAGGCTACCTGCTAAGAAAATTAATAAAATGTAAATTAATAGCAAATTTTATAATAATAAAAAATATGGATAAAATGTGTTGTGTATTTCTAATAAGAATTTATATATATATAAATCGTAAACTAATATTTAAATAAAATACCCTGCTTTTAATAAAAAATTACCAAAGTTTTTGCAGATTTAATGCACTACTTGACGATGTTTTTTTTATAATGTATAATTGGTAAGGTTAATAATCTTTAAATATAAGGGGAATTATTATGGGCGACAATAAGGAGATAGTATTTGATTTAACGGTTCTGTTAAAGGCTATTAAAAAGAACATTTTACCTTTGATTTTAGCAACTGTTATATTCGGTGTAGGTTCATTTTTCGGAACACAATATCTTATGGAGAAGCAATATAAGGCTAGTGCTATGATTATTGTTAATAACAAGGCAAGCGAAGCAAGTGGCTTTAATTCAGCAGAAATCGTTGCTGCTCAGGACCTTGCAAGCGTTTATTCCATTATTATTAAATCAGATACAGTAATTGACAAGGTTATTAAAAACCTGAAGCTAAATATGACATATGAACAGCTTGTAGGAGCTATAACCGTTACACCTGTTAACTCAACACAGGTTATACAAATCTCTATGGTCGGTAATAATGCTTCTGATTGTAAGGATATAGTTGCAGAGGTTGTAAAGGTTGCTAAGCCTATAATATCAGATACAGTTGAAACAGGCTCAGTAAAGGATATAAGTAAAGCTTCAATTGCAAATAACGGAAATCCTGTTGGCCCAAGTGCTGTAAAAAATTCTGTTTTAGCTGCTTTTCTAGGCTTTGCTTTAGTTATGATGATTATTATTGTAAAGGAATTTTTCAATAAAAAGTTCAAATCAGAGGACGATATAGATTCAGTACTTAATTTACCTGTAATAGGTACTATTCCTGCTGTTGAAAGAAAGGAGTTTAGCAAATGAGTTTGATAAAGCGTAAAGAAAAGCCAGTTATTAAAGAGCTTTATAGTGTGCTACACGAAAACGCACCTCAGAATTATGTTGCGTCATACAAAATGCTTGCTTCAAGTATTGAGTTCATTACTATTGCCCAGAAATGTAAAAATATTATGATCACATCATCGCTTGCTAACGAGGGTAAAACAAATTGCTGTGTTAATCTGGCTTTGTCACTGTCATATTCTGGTAAAACTGTTTGTCTGGTTGAATGTGACCTAAGAAAGCCAAGCTTGCATAGATTTATTGATTCAAAGAGAAATACAGTTGGTCTTACTCATGTTCTGAAAAAAGAGGTTGAGCTGTCATCTGCTATCAGAAAAATCAATAACACAAATATGTCAATATTACTTGCAGGTATGATCCCTCCAAATCCTACCGAGCTTTTAGCAAGTGAAAAGATGAAGGAGATAATCAGCGAGCTTGAAACTCAGTACGATTACGTAATATACGATACACCTCCTGCATATATGATAAGTGACGCAGCTGTACTTGGTAAAAATATGGATGCTGCATTTATGGTTGTAAAGCACAACGAAACTGAGAAAAAGATTGCACTTAAAGCAAAGAATAACCTTGAAAAGGTTGGCGTTAAGATACTCGGTGCTATCTTAACAAGCTATAAGGATAAAACCTCAGAGGCTTATTCAGATTACTATTCTTATAATTATTCATATGGAGAGGTTTTAGACAATGGTTGATTTGCATTGTCATATTCTTTCTGGAATAGATGATGGTGCTAAAGAATTGCAGGACTCTATTGCAATGCTAAGGGCCGAAGTGGCTCAAGGAATAAGGTCTGTTGTTTTTACACCACATTTTAATCTTGAAAAACTATCGGTTGAAGACTTTAGTGCGTTACGTAACGAAAATCTGAAGCTTTTACAGAACTCAGAGGAGTTTAAAGAATTAAATGTTACAATAAAAACAGGTGCCGAGGTTTATTATTCGCCTATGCTATATAGTGCAGACCTTGAGCAACTGTGTATTCAGGATACTGATTACATATTAATAGAGCTTCCTGTTGCATCAAAGCCCTATGAAATGAATAATGTTATTCATAGTATAATAAATCGTGGATATACACCTATATTAGCACATGTCGAGCGTTATCCATACTTTACAGAAAACCCTGTTTTACTATATAATCTGGTTTTAGAGGGTTGTCTGGCACAGGTAAACGCTGGTGCAATTATAGGTAAAGGCAATCAATCAGTAATGGCTATGAAATATCTGAAATGGGAATTAGCACAGATTGTTTGTAGTGATTGTCATTCAATAGATCGTCGTCCACCAAATATAGATAAGGCATTAGATGTGATAAACAAAAAGCTAGGAAGTGACTATATAGATTGGCTGGATAAGAATTCCAGTGATATTTTTAATAACAGAAGTGTAGATTTGCCAGTAATTCAAAAGCCTAAGAAGGTATTCGGCTTTTGGAAGTAGTAGTTTGAGGGTTAAATTAAGTATATTTTTAGGAGTTTTTTTAATGTTACAATATACAGAAAAGCAACAGAATGTTACAGATATAAATACTCCAGTTGATGAGTTTAAAGAAAAGCCTGTTTACGGCTTTTTTAAAAGGCTTTTTGATATAGTATTATCTGCTTTATTTTTGCTTATTTTTAGTCCGGTTTTTCTTGTTTTAATCATTATGATTTCGTTAGATGATAAACAGGGTCAGCCTGTTTTTTCTCAGATGCGTTGTGGAAAAAATGGTAAGCAATTCAGAATGTATAAATTCAGAACAATGTGTGTTGACGCAGAGAAACAATTAGAGCAATTGCAAAAAGAAAACGAAATGGATGGCCCTGTTTTTAAAATAAAGGACGATCCAAGAATAACACGCATAGGAAAGTTTCTGAGAGCTACAAGCATAGATGAATTTCCACAGCTGGTTAATATACTAATAGGAGATATGTCCTTTGTCGGCCCACGGCCTGCACTTCCAGGTGAGGTTGCTGAATATTCTGATAGAGATAGCTACAGATTAAATGTAACTCCAGGCTTAACCTGTTATTGGCAGATAAAGCCAGATAGAAATTCAATTACATTTGACGAGTGGATGGAATTGGATAGAAAGTATATAGCTGACAGAAATATGCTTTTGGATTTAAAGCTTATATTCAAAACAATTATTGTTGTATTGAAAAAGGAAGGTTGCTGATTTATTAGCTACTGTTTTTTACATATAAAGTAATGAAAGGTGCTTAATTATGAAAGGTATTATTTTAGCAGGAGGTTCAGGTACACGCCTGTATCCTTTAACAAAGGTTACATCAAAGCAGTTATTACCTGTTTATGATAAACCTATGATTTATTACCCAATGTCTGTATTGATGAATGCAGGTATAAGAGATATTCTTATTATCTCTACACCCGACGATACACCTCGTTTTGAGGCTCTGTTGGGTAATGGTAGCCAGTTTGGTGTTAATCTTACATACGCTGTTCAGCCATCGCCTGACGGTCTTGCTCAGGCATTTATTATAGGTGCTGATTTTATTGGTGATGACTCTGTTGCAATGGTATTAGGTGACAATATTTTTGTTGGACAGGGTCTTAACGAGCGTCTGAAAACTGCTGTTGAAAACGCAGAAACAGGCAAGGGTGCAACAGTATTTGGCTATTATGTAGACGATCCAGAGCGTTTTGGTATTGTTGAATTTGATAATGAGGGCAGAGCCATTTCAATAGAAGAAAAGCCAGAAAAGCCAAAGAGTAATTATTGTGTTACTGGATTGTATTTCTATGATAATAATGTTGTTGAGTATGCAAAAAGCTTGAAGCCTTCACCAAGAGGAGAGCTTGAAATTACAGACCTTAACAGAATTTATCTGGAAAAGGCTAAGCTGAACGTTGAGCTTTTAGGTCAGGGCTTTACATGGCTAGACACAGGCACACACGAAAGCTTAGTTGACGCAACTAACTTTGTAAAAACAGTTGAAACTCATCAGCACCGTAAAATAGCTTGTCTTGAAGAAATTGCTTATCTTAATGGTTGGATAAGCAGAGAAGATATGCTTAAGGTTTATGAGGTTTTAAAGAAAAATCAGTATGGTCAATATATTAAAGATGTACTTGACGGTAAATATATTGATGTGTTGAAATAAAAATTACAATTAAAACATTTGAAAGAGGTAGAACATAATGACTATTATTGTAACAGGTGGTGCTGGTTTTATCGGCTCAAACTTTGTATTCCATATGCTAGATAAATATCCTGATTATAGAATTGTGTGTCTTGATAAGCTTACATATGCGGGTAATCTATCAACCTTGGCACCAGTAATGGAAAATCCTAATTTCCGTTTTGTAAAGGCAGACATCTGCGACAGAGATGCTGTTTATCAGCTTTTCGAGGAGGAAAAGCCAGACATCATAGTTAACTTTGCAGCTGAATCTCACGTTGACAGATCTATCGAAAATCCTGACATTTTCCTTAAGACTAATATTTTAGGTACTGCTGTTCTTATGGACGCTTGTCGTAAATACGGTATCAAGCGTTATCATCAGGTTTCTACTGATGAGGTTTATGGTGATTTACCACTAGACAGACCAGACCTTTTCTTTACAGAGGAAACACCAATCCATACAAGCAGTCCTTACAGTAGCTCAAAGGCTTCTGCTGATTTATTGGTACTAGCCTATAACAGAACCTTCGGCTTACCTGTAACAATAAGCCGTTGCTCTAACAACTACGGTCCATATCACTTCCCAGAGAAGCTAATTCCACTTATGATCGCAAATGCACTTAACGACAAGCCATTGCCTGTATATGGTAAGGGTGAAAATGTTCGTGACTGGCTATATGTAGAGGACCACTGCAAGGCTATTGATTTAATTATTCACAATGGTAAGGTTGGAGAGGTTTACAACATTGGTGGTCATAACGAAATGGCTAACATCGACATTGTAAAGATAATTTGTAAGGCATTAGATAAACCAGAAAGCCTTATTACATACGTTACAGACAGAAAGGGCCACGATATGCGTTATGCTATCGACCCTACAAAAATCCACAACGAGCTAGGCTGGCTTCCAGAAACTATGTTCAAGGATGGTATTCAGAAAACAATAAAATGGTATCTTGAAAACCGTGAATGGTGGGAAACTATTATTTCAGGTGAATATCAGAACTACTACGAAAAAATGTATGGTAACCGATAAGCTTGGGAGGATATGAAAATGAAGGTTTTAGTAACAGGTGTTGCAGGACAGCTTGGCTACGATGTTGTAAACGAGCTTTCAGGCAGAGGCTATGAGGTTGTTGGCTCAGATTTAGCAACCGAGTACGCTGGCACAAATGCAGATTATATCCTACCAAAGATGACATACGTATCAATGGATATTACAGACGGTGTAGCAGTTGATAATATAATTTCAGAGCTTGCACCTGACGCAGTTATCCATTGTGCAGCGTGGACAGCTGTTGACCTTGCCGAGGATAAAAAAGAAATCGTTCATAGGGTTAATGCTGTTGGTACAGAAAATATTGCAAAGGCTTGTAAAAAGCTTGACGCAAAAATGATATATATTTCAACTGACTACGTTTTCAGTGGCACAGGCACAGAACCTTGGCAACCAGATTGCAAGGACTACAGTCCTTTGAATGTTTATGGACAAACTAAGCTAGACGGTGAGCTTGCAGTTGCCAATAATCTTGATAAATTCTTTATTGTAAGAATTGCTTGGGTATTTGGCTTGAATGGTAAGAATTTTATAAAGACTATGCTTAATGTGGGCCAGAAATACGATACAGTAAGAGTTGTAAGTGACCAGATAGGCACACCAACCTATACACTGGATTTATCTCGTTTACTTGTTGATATGGTTGAAACTGATAAATACGGCTACTACCACGCAACAAATGAGGGTGGCTATATTTCATGGTACGATTTCACCTGCGAAATTTTCAAGCAGGCTGGCTTATCAACAAAGGTTCTTCCTGTTACAACAGAGGAGTACGGACTTTCAAAGGCTGCAAGACCATACAACAGCAGACTAGACAAGTCTAAGCTTGTAGAAATGGGCTTTGAGCCACTTCCTGTATGGCAAGACGCACTTGCAAGGTATCTGAAAGAAATCAACTGATTAAAAAATCAGATAGGAGAAATAGAATGGGACAGATAAAGGTAACTAAGGCTCCAATTGAGGGCTTATATATAATTGAGCCTACTGTACATGGCGACAGCAGAGGCTATTTTATGGAAACATACAACCAGAATGATATGCACGAGGCAGGCTTAGATATGGTATTCGTACAGGATAACCAGAGTATGTCAACAAAGGGCGTACTAAGAGGCTTGCATTTCCAAAAGGAATTTCCACAGGGTAAGCTTGTTCGTGTTATAAAGGGTAGCGTTTTTGACGTTGCAGTAGATTTGCGTGAGGGTAGCGAAACCTACGGTAAGTGGTTTGGTGTAGAGCTTACAGAGGAGAACAAAAAGCAGTTCTATATTTCAGAGGGCTTTGCACATGGCTTCTTGGTATTGAGCGAAACAGCAGAATTTTGCTACAAGGTAACAGATTTCTATCATCCTGGCGATGAGGGTGGTCTTGCTTGGAATGACCCAGAAATCGGTATCGAATGGCCACAGCTAACAGGTGAGTACAACGGTACAGCAAGTGCAGAGGGCTACACTCTTTCTGACGGTACAAAGCTAAATCTTAGCGACAAAGACCAGAAGTGGCTTGGTTTAAAGGATACATTTAAATTTTAATCATTGATAAATAGTTTTATGCTTACTTTATGTTATATAAAGTAAGCATAAAATTTTAAAATCTGAACAATATTGCAGGTGGGTGTGGATTTATGAATAAAGGTGATAGAATCAGAGTAATGCATATTGCTCAGGCTGCTGGTGGAGTAGCAAGATATTTAAACTGTCTTTTCAAGTATATGGATAATGACAAAATCGAAAACATCTTTGTTAGCTCTTATGATTTTAAAGAGGAAGAGTTTAGGGGAATTGTAGATATATTTGAGCAGATAGATATGCAACGTTCAATTGGTGCAAAGGATTTAAAGTCAGCACTTGCAGTAAGAAAGCTGATAAAAAAATATAATCCAGATATTGTATACGCTCATTCAAGTAAAGCAGGTGCAATAGCAAGGCTTGCTAACATCGGTATAAAAAACATATCTATATATAATCCACATGGCTGGGCATTTAATATGAGAGGCTCAAGCAAAAAGCAGTTAGTATATAAAATGCTTGAGAAAATGATGGCTCCATTTTCTGATAAAATAGTTTGTATTTCAAACGCAGAAAAGGACTCTGCACTTGATAAAAAGATTTGTTCAGAGAAAAAGCTACAGGTTATTTTTAACGGTGTAGATATAGAGGAATGTGAAAAAAGCAAGAAGGATATTGTAACTCGTGCAGAGCTTAATATTCCAGAAAATGCCTTTGTACTAGGTGCTGTTGGCAGACTTACAGAGCAAAAATCACCTGATGTTTTTATGCAGATTGCAAAGCTGGTTAAAGAAAATATTCCAAACGCACATTTTCTTATGGTTGGCGATGGCGAAATGAGAGAAGATGTAGAAAAATTTGCAATTGAAAACGGAATGCAAGAGCTTATACATATTACAGGCTGGGTTGATAATCCACTAAGCTATGTACAGCTGTTCGATACAGCAGTGCTTCTAAGCAGATGGGAGGGCTTTGGGCTTGCAATTCCAGAATATATGCTGTCACAAAAGCCAGTTGTAGCTAATAAAGTAGACGCAATACCTAACATTGTTACCGACCATGTAAACGGATTGCTGGTGCCTGTTGATGATCCACAATCAGCCTTTGAGGCAGTAATGGAGATATATAATGACACAGAGCTTAGAAATAGCCTTATCGCTAATGGCTTAAAGGATGTTCACGAAAGATTCGATGCAAAGCGTGTTTCTGCTGAGCATTGTGAAATGTTTGAAAGCCTAATTAAAAAATAATAGACAAATAGGGTAAAGCTACCCCTTTTATGTTTTAGTATATGAATAATAGGAGGAAGAATATTGAAAATAGGAATTATGACATGGCTCCATAACGGAAATTATGGAACAGTTCTTCAGGCTTATGCACTTCAAAAGCATTTAAGAGCCGAGGGCTATGATGTTCAAAGCATAGATTTTTCTCCTACAATAGTAGAAAAGGTAAAGAACCTTATAAAAAGTAAAAATTCAATGACACTTTTTTCAGAAAAGTTTGAAGCTATGCTTACAAAAAGAAAAGCAAACGCAGACAATCTTGCAATTAAAGAAAAAAAGTTTGATGAATTTTTAAATTCGCAGTTTAATTTAACTGAACCATTTTATAATCCAGAGGCTCTAAAGGAGCTAAGTGGAAAATACGACACCTACATTTGTGGAAGTGATCAGATTTGGTCACCAATGCTTTTAAATCCTGCATACTATTTTGATTATCTTACAGAAAATGATAAGAAAATAGCCTATGCGTGTAGCTTTGCAGTTAATCAGATTCCCGAAAATAAAAAGGAAAAAATTAAAGGCTATCTTACAAAATTCAAGAAAATTTCAGTAAGAGAAACTCAGGGCAGTGCTATAGTTAAGGCTTTAATTGGTGCTGATGTACCTGTTTTAGTTGATCCAACCCTGCTATTGAATAAAGCAGAATGGGATAAGCTTGCAACAGACAGAATTGTTGATAAAAAATATGTTTTTGCATATTTTCTTACCTACAATCAAAAGTATTTCAATAAAGCTGAGGAAATCGCAAAGCAAATGGGCTGTACTCTTGTAGTTGTGCCAACCTGTAAAGAGTCTTACAGCATAAACGCAGAAATAATGCAAGACGCAGGTCCTATGGATTGGCTTAGCTTAGTTGCAAATGCCGAGGCAGTAGTTACAGATTCATTCCATGGCTGTGTTTTCTCCTTGATATATTCAAAGCAGTTTTATGTTTTCAGACGCTTTGCTGACTCAAACAGCAAGTCACAAAACTCAAGAGTTTATACATTACTTGAAGAATACAGCCTTAATAAATGCTTAATCGAGGCAGATTCGCCTATAGATAAAGCCTTTATTGAAAAGGACGAGTACTTAAAAGTTACCGAAAAGATTTCTGTTAATTCAGATAGAGCAAAAAAATGGCTGAAAGAGGCTATTGAAGATATAGGTTGATTTATAATGAAAAATATTTGTTACGATAAGCAATGCACTGGCTGTGGTGCTTGTGCATTGGTTTGTCCTAAAAATGCAATTTTAATGACAGAAAATACCGAGGGCTTTGTTATACCTGTTGTTGATGACGATAAGTGTATTAAATGTGGCTTGTGCATTAAAAAATGTGCAAAGCATAATGACAATTCTAACCCTAACAGAACAGTATATGCTGTAGTTGCAAACGATTCCAAGCTACTACATAATAGCACCTCAGGTGGATTTTTCGGTGTTCTTGCAAAGCATATTATTCAAGAGGGTGGATATGTTTACGGTGTAGCATATACTGATGATTTAAGGGTAAAGCACATAAGAATCGAAGCAGAAGGCGAGCTTAGCAGACTACACGGTTCAAAATATGTACAATCAAACGCAAGTGCTTGCTTTGCAGATATAAAGGAACAGCTAAAAGCAGGAAAAAAGCTATTATTCAGTGGCACAGGCTGTCAGATTTCTGGTCTGCTGAGCTTTTTAGGTGGCAGTAACGAGAATCTTATTACCATTGAGGTTGTATGCCACGGTGTTCCTTCACAAGGCTTATTCAATAAGTATATAGAGTGGCTAGGCAATAAGCGTGGTGGCAATGTTACAGAGTTTCAATTCAGAAGTAAAAATATGCGTCCAACAGGCGAGCATAGCCAGTTTACATATATTTGCAATAATAAACGATATAAAGGGCAGGCGTATGAAGACCCTTACTATTCAGCGTTTCTGAATGGTAGAATTCTGAGAGAAAGCTGTTATAATTGTAGCTTTAAAGGAAGCTCAAGGGTTGCAGATTTTACAATAGGCGATTTTTGGGGTGTAGAAAGACAGCTTAAGAATTTCCCTGTAAATAATGGAACATCTGCTGTTCTTATTAATACAGAAAAAGCCGAAAAGCTATTTGATAAAATTAAGGATAGCTTTATTTATAAAGAAACAAGCTACGAGGTTGCACAAAAATTCAATCCAAGCCTGCACACCTCTACAAAAGCAGAAAGACTTGCTTTTAATATAGATGATGAAGCACTGTTTACTAAAACACTAAAACCACAAAGCAGTGCAAAGGATATAATCAAAAATAGAATTCCGTGGAAGCTTAAAGCTACCTTGAAAAAATTAAGATAAAATGCGAGGAAATAATATGAATATTTTATATCTTACAGCAATAGCAGGCAGAAAACATGCCGGTCCTACATACACTATCCCAAAGCGTTTAGAGGCACAGGCAAAGCTTGATTCTGTATATTGGGTTAATCTTTGTCCAGTAGAGGATGAATCAATGTTTGATAAGAATATATATCATTATTCTGCTCCTCAAAGCTTTAAGCTATCACAGCTACCAGAGCCTTTTAATCATCCTGACATCGTAGTATTCGAGGAGTTTTTCAAAAAGGAATTTGTTTTTGTAGCTAATCAGATTAAAAAGGCAAAAATTCCATATATAACTATTCCAAGCTGTCAGATGACAGATAAATATTTAGAAAATAAAAGATTTAAAAAGATGGTTTTCAGTAAGCTTTTCTTCTCAAGGTTTGCTAAAGACGCAGCGTCAGTACAGTTTTTGTCAGAGCAGGAATTTAAGGATAGTCGCACGTACTATAAGGGACATTCTTTTATTGCAGGAAATGGTACAGACCTTCATTCAATTTCATCACACGCTCAAAGAGAGCAGATAATAGGTGTTTTTGTTGGTCGCTATAACGTGTGGCAAAAGGGTCTTGATTTATTAATGGACGCTCTTGCAAAAAGGCATAGCGAGCTTGCAAAGGCGAATATTCGCTTTGAAATGTACGGTCCAGAAAGCCCATCAGGTACAGCTGAAGAAATAATAAAGCTTGTAAACGAAAGAAATCTTGAGGATATAGTTGGTGTAAATGGTGCTGTTTTTGATACAGCCAAAGAAAAGGTACTAATGGATGCAGATTTCTTTGTACATACATCTCGTTTTGAAGGAATGCCTATGGCTGTGCTGGAGGCATTATCATATGGCTTACCTTGTCTGCTTACACAGGGTAGTAATATGAGAGAGGATGTAGAAGAATATAACGCTGGCTGGGGTGCTGATACAGACGTTGACTCTATTGTAAATGCTATTGATAATCTAATTAAAGACGTTAATAATCTATCAGAAAAGAAAGCAAATGCAATGGAGCTTGCTAAAAAGCATACTTGGGATAATATTGCACAGCTAAGCCACAAAACCTTTGTAGAGCTTACAGGAAAGCAATAATAAAATTTTTAACACCTGATAGCATAATTATATGACAAGCAGGAAATTTACTATAGCTTGGGGGAATTTGTATTATGAATAAGAATGAAAATGGTAAAATGCTTGTAAGCGTTATTATGCCTGTCTATAATTCAGAAAAATATATTAAAGAAGCAATTGATAGTGTACTTTCACAAACATACGCAAATTTTGAATTATTACTTATAGATGATGGCTCAACAGATAGCTGTCCTGCAATATGCGACAATTTTGAAGCTATCGACTCAAGAGTGCGTACAATCCACAAGCCAAATGGTGGAGTTTGCAGTGCAAGAAATTTAGGAATTAGAGAAGCACAGGGAGAATACATAACCTTCATTGATAATGATGACGCATACGAAAAGAATTTTCTTGAGCTAATGGTTAATCAGCTGTTAAAGAATAAAACAGATTTTATAACCTGTGGCAAAAAGAATACAACAGTTGATTTAGAGGGTAATCATATTGGTTATAAAATATGTTCATTTAACAAAACTCAGGCTTACAGCAAAGAAGAGCTTCTTAATGAGTATCATCTTATTAAAGCATCGGGCATTTTAGAAACAATATGGAATGGTCTATATCGTAAATCCTTCTTACTTGAAAACAATCTGTTTTTTAACGAGAGCTTCAGACACGGTAACGAGGATGTTCTTTTCAATTATGGATGCTATATAAAATGTAAATCTGCTACAATATTAAGCGATGTACTTTACGAACACTTTTTCCGTAACGGACATAGTACAAGCTCAAAGTATTATGAGGATCAGATTACAACATTTATTCAGACAGTTAATCTCGAAAACGAATTTCTTGCTCCTATAAAAGAGCAGGAGGTATGTAAGCTTATTTTTATGAGAAATGTGAGAATAGCGTTCAAGCTTTTAAATCTTTCTCAAAAAGGGGAACTACGTAAAAACGGAATCCGTTTAATAGAAAGTGGACTTCCTATAAATGAGCTTAAAAAATGCACTGTTCTTAGAAATAAACAGCTTAATAAAATGGAAAAATTAGATATTTGGTTAATTAAAAACCGTTGGTACGGATTGTTCTTTATGATACACGGAATGTTAAAAAGTAATTCTGTTAAGAAATTATTCTTAAAGAAATAAAGAAAGGACAATGATTAATGTTTCTGTTAATTCTTAGTACTGCTTTAGTATTCATTAATCTAATTTTCAGAAAATCAAAAATATGCTTTTCAGCCCTGTTGCTCGATTTATGGGTTTTATTTGGCTGGAGCTACGGAAATGCAGACTGGCTTATATACACTAACAGATATAATAATTATGAAGCACTAAGCTCAAGAACAGAATGGCTGTTTACCTTTCTGGTAAAAAGTAGTCATACTTTCAGGTTGGATTATAGAGGCTTTTTGATTGTTATTTCTGCAATATGCTTGCTGTTAATGGCAAAAACTATATGGGATTATTCCTCTGAGCCTGGTTTACCACTTGCATTATATGCAATATTCTGCTTTCCAATGGATGTAACACAGGTAAGATTTTTTATCGCCTTTGCTGTAGCCTGCTTTGGTTTAAGATTTTTATTTAAGTTTAATGAAGAAAAAGCAAAAAAGCAATTGATTTTCTTTATAATATCAATACTTGCAGCTACAAGTATTCATATGGTTACAATATTAATGCTTGTTTTATTAATACCTGTATTTTTCAGTAGAAAAATAACTATAGCTATAACAATTGGTGCTAATGTTGTTTTTCTTCTTGCAAACAGCCTAAGCTCAAAAATATTTGCTCTTATAGGTATGTTCTTGGGAGAAACTAAGGCTGAATTTGTAATGGATCAGGCTTCAAAATATGACAGAGGCACAATTTTATACGTTTGGTTCAAAACATTGTTTATCTTTGCAGGCTTTTTTGCAATATATTTATGTGTGAAATATTTTACACAAAAGTATAGTGAGTTTGCAGAGGATAAAAAGCTTTATAATAAACAGCTGGAATTTACATTGGATTGCAATATAATAATTCTGGTGATTCTTGGCTTGATTACAGTTACAACAGACTTTTACAGAATACAGCAGATAATAGTATTTATGAATTATTTGGTATATTCAAATTACCTACGCTCAACAACGTTTGGTAAAGTAAGATTAAGTAACCTTATTATAGTTTCAGTGGCAGTAGCATTTGCATTTGCAGAATTATATAACCTGGTGCTAAGCAACCCTAACTACGAGGTTGTATTTAAGCCATTATTCTATAATAATGCACTGCTTGGCAGTTAAGGATGTGTTAATATGGCATATGTAGCAGGTATAGTTGTATTCAACCCTGATATGGTGCGTCTTAAAGAAAATATAGAGGCTATTATTCCTCAGGTAGAAACAGTTATTGTTATTGATAACGGTTCAAAGGATGAAAATGAAATTCCATCTTTTTTAGAAGCGTATAAATCAACAGTTTGTATCAGAAATGCCGAAAATATGGGTATAGCTAAGGCTTTAAATCAGATAGTAAATAAGGCTGATGAATTAGGCTACGAATGGGTACTAACTCTTGATCAGGACTCGGTATGCAATCCTGAGCTTATCGAAAGATACGAGGCTGTAATAAAAAAAGAAAAAAATCTCGGTATGGTAAGCAGTCAGTATGCAGACAGAAATGTTAAGATTGATTTTAAAAGTGATACAGAAATTAAAGAGGTTGATTTCTGCATTACATCGGCAGCCTATACTAACGTTAAAGCAGTTAAAAGCGTAGGAGGCTTTGATGAGAAAATGTTTATAGATATGGTTGATTACGACATCTGCTATGCACTAAAACGCAATGGATATAGAATTGTACGAGTTAATTACGTTGGATTTTTACACGAGGTTGGCAAAAGCGTCGAGAGAAAATTCCTAGGCAAAAAGACTATAGTTTTTAACCATTCACATACAAGAAAGTATTATTGGGCAAGAAATACTATGTATCTTATGAGAAAATACAATCTTAGCAAATTTAATGAATATAAAAGAATTCTAAAAATGATGCTTGATACATTATTTTTTGAAGAAGAGAAATTCAAAAAGCTTAAATGGATGTTTAAAGGAATTAAGGATAGTAAAAAGCTTTAATCTATACATAAAAGCAGTAAACGAGGGGAGCTTATGAAGGAAAACAATGCAGGCAATATAAAAAAGGGTATAGTGCTTGTTTTTGCTGCAAATCTTATCAGCCTTGTAATAGGATTGGTTAATGGCTTTGTTTTACCAAAGTATTTATCTGTTGATACCTATGCAGGCATAAAAACATATCAGCTTTATGCAGGCTATATAGGTGTGCTTGCACTTGGATATTCTGACGGAATATATTTAAAGTATGGTGGCAAACAAATCTCATCAATACCTAATAAAGATATAAGCATATCACGAGGAAATCTGCTTGTATTTCAAAGTATAATGATGCTGATATTTGCAGGCATCGGACTTGCAACAAAGGAATATATTTTAGTAATCAGCTCATTAACATTTATACCTGTAAATATTGTATCTAATTTTAAGAATATTCTACAGGCTACTGGTGAGTTTAAGGCTTACAGTGGCATTATGAATTACTCATCAATTTTGACCTTTATCGGAACAATGATTTTATTGTTCGTTTTCAGAATTGATAATCCTTACTATTATGTAGCTATAATGTCAGTAGTTACATTTGTTGTATGGTTTTTGATTGAGCGTAAATTAAAAACAGCATATAACTTCAAGTTTGGCTTTGCACTTTCGTTTAAGAATTTAATAGAGAATATTAAATCAGGTATTGTTCTTATGCTTGGTAATTTCTCGTCAATTCTTATGACAAGCATTGACCGTTGGTTTGTTAAGTTTCTTCTTACAACAACAGATTTTGCCTATTATTCATTTGTAGTAAGCACCGAGAATTTAATAGCTGTGTTTATAAATCCTATTGTTACTACAATGTATAACTACATATGTGTAAATACAGACTACAAAGCAATACGAAAAATAAAAAGAATGTGCTTGATTTTTGCTTTATTCCTTGTTTCAAGTGCATTTGCTATAAAATTTATTCTGGAGGTTTACCTCACAAAATATCTTCCATCGTTATACGTGCTTTTCTTACTGTTTACAACAGAAATATTGTTTATGGTAATTAAGGGTATCTATGTTAATATATACAAAGCACGAAAGCAACAGGATATTTATTTAAAGCAGTTAGTTGTAGCTATTATTATTGGTTGCGTTTTAAATGTGATTTTCTATTTTGTACTTCATTCTATCGAGGGTATTGCATTTGCAACGCTTATTTCTGTTATTCTATGGTATATAATGTGTAGCTTTACTGTAAAAGAAATAAAACCAGATTGGAAAGAGGTATTGGTTTTAGCTGTAAGTATTGTGGTATTTATTCTAAGTGGATTTTATCTTCCTTCAATTCTTGGATTTATTATTTATGTTGCAGTTATCTCATTATTATGCTTCTTCTTGATGAAAAAGGATTTCTATGCAATGATTAAAATGGCAACCGATATGGTTATGAAAAAACTGAAAAAATCTTAATAGCTATCACGCTAAAGATTATCAAAAAATTATAAACATTCATACTGTTATGCTCATAGCATAATAGTATGAATGTTTTTTTATTAGGTACATATTATTATAATAGCAAATTATATGTAGTGTGGTGGTATTATGATTTGTAAAATAGGTGATTTAAGACATAAAGAGGTTATAAATGCAAAAAGTGGGTGCAGATTAGGCTTTGTAGATGATGTAGAATTCGACACAAAAAATGCAGTGGTTGTATCCTTGGTTATATATGGCAGATTGCGTTGCTTCGGTTTGTTAGGCAGAGATGATGATATTATAATAAAATGGGACTTAATAGATTTAATAGGTGAGGATACTATACTTGTAAGCTTCAATCCACCTCTAAGGCAGAAGCAGAAGAAGAGATTTTTTACTAAATAATTGAATAAAGAAAGGCTTTTGTTACAGAATAAGCATATATAATTATGTAACGGGAGCTGTATAAATTGAATTTATATAATGAATTTGATGTTAATTATCAAATGCTCAACAATGCTATGCGAGCAAGCCAAAGCTTTGACCTTGTGTGCAGAAAAATTTCTATAAAGGGTAGAAGGGCTTGCTTATTTTTTATTGATGGTTTGGTAAAGGATGAGGTAATGGAAAAGATAATGGAATTTTTCTTTTCTGTAGGTAACGAAGCCTTTATGGAGAATGCACATATCTTTGCAGAAAACTGTGTGCCATATGTAGAGGTAGATGTAATAAATGACGTTGAAAAAATATCAATAAATGTTTTATCTGGTATGACAGCACTATTAATAGATGGCTTTGATTGTGCAATTATGATTGATAGTCGCACCTACCCACAAAGACAAACAGCTGAGCCAGAAAAGGATAAGGTTATGCGTGGCTCAAAGGACGGCTTTGTAGAAACTATGATAAGCAATCTGGGCTTAGTACGCAGAAGAATAAGAAACCCAAACCTTACAGTAAAGCCTTTTTTAGTAGGAGAGGTAACAAAAACCGATGTAGCTGTTGTATATATGGATAATTTAGTTGATAAAAAGCTACTTAAAAGGATTTGTGAGGGTATAAAGAATTTAAAGGTAGCTTCTCTAGCTATGAATCAGCAAAGCCTGCTTGAAGCCTTGTATAAGCATAAATGGTATAATCCATTGCCAAAAATAAAATACACCGAGCGTCCCGATACTACAGCAACAGCGTTATTAGATGGAAATATAGTGATATTTGTAGATAACTCTCCGTCTGCACTTATATTGCCAACCTCTATATTCGATATTATCGAAGAGGCAGATGACTATTATTTTCCTCCTGTTACAGGTACCTATATTCGCTTTACAAGGTATTTAGTTACAATAGCCACACTTTTTATAACTCCTGTGTGGCTTCTTGCACTGCAAAACCCAAATTTTGTACCCGACTCCTTTAAATTTATATTGCTTACCGAGCCTGTTAATATTCCGATATTCTGGCAGTTAATGATATTGGAGGTTGCAATAGATGGTCTACGACTTGCCTCTATAAAAACACCAAGCTCATTAAGTGCGTCATTAAGTATAATAGGTGCTATCGCATTAAGCGAATTTGCAGTTAAGGTTGGCTGGTTTTCAACAGAGTCTATGCTGTATATGGCTTTTGTTGCAATATCAAACTACTCTCAGCCAAGCTATGAGCTAGGCTATGCACTTAAATTTTTCAGAATATTAATTCTTATTACTACAGCAATGCTTAATTTTATAGGTTTTTTAGCTGGTGTAGCTATTGTAACAGTATTGCTTATAACAAATAAAACCGTTTCAGGCAAAAGCTATCTATATCCACTTATTCCGTTTAACGCAAAAAAGCTATGGCAAAAGATAATAAGAAAAAGGATATAAAAAACAAATTTGGGTTTGTAGGTGTGAGCTTTCGCTCACACCAGAGGAAAGATGGCTTAAAAGTTTATGGGGTCGAGGGGTAACACCCCTCGTGGGATTTTAAAGGGCAAAGCCCTTTAACTTCTCGTTAATTCCTAAAATACCGTTGAAAACGGCATTTTAAAAGATAATTATGCGTTAAGGACTCCGTCTAATACAACCAATTTTGAAAAAATTGATTGTGTAAACCTGCAAGGACTCTGTCCTTGAC
>JAXJTP010000070.1:0-4675 GCA_036309525.1 Acutalibacteraceae bacterium
GACCCGATAAACTTTTGAAAAAGTTTAATCAAAACTTTTAAGCTGTCTTTCCTCTGGTGTGAGCGTTAGCTCACACCTACAAACCCAAATTCGTCATACTTAAACCAGTTATTACAAAGGAGGATATTGTTTTAATGAATAATCCAGTTGATATAAGTAGAATGTATGGTTTAAACAATACAGCTACACATACTATTAATTCTCAAAATATGCATCACAAAATGCAGAAGCTACCACCAAGAGCAACAGAAGAAATGAATATTAATATGCAAATGCATAATGATACTATGAATGAAGCTGACGGAATGCTATATGAACCCTGTAATATGAATAAAGAAAAGCATATGTATTCACAAATGCAAGGTAATACACAGCTTATGACTACAAATTCTGGTATGATGACACATTCCTCAATGCCAAATATTCTTTTACAAACTCCTGCACATACTCTTAATATGGAATATATGAACGACCTTCTACGCACACAGGTTGGTAAAATGGCAGATATAGAATTTCTTGTTGGCACTAATACCACCCATTTAAAAAGAGGTCAGATAACAGGTGTAGGTACAAATTATATAGTTATAAGAGAATTCGACACCGGCAGAACAATGGTAGGAGATTTTTCTAATATAAAATTTGTAACTATTTATGATGACTTGAATTAAATAAATATCATTAAAGAATTAAAGTCATTTTTTATGATAAAAAGCATTAATATCACTAATAAACAGGATATAGCATATTATGTAAAAAGGTAAGTATAAAGAGGTGAAGTATATGGCAAGGCAGTTTATTATGGTAACTTCAATAACCTATGCAATGAAAGCAAAATCTATTTTAAAGGATTATGGTATATATGTAGATATAGTGAAGTCGCCAAAATATTCTAAGCAAGCAAGATGTAGCTACAGCTTGATATTATATAAAAATATAGATAAAGCAGTTAAGCTATTGAAGGAAAATGGAATTGAAGTATTAGGGATAACGGAGGGCGACAATAAAAATGATATATCTTGATAATTCTGCTACTAGCTTTCCAAAGCCTGCAAGCGTTTATAATGCTGTTGAAAGCTCTATGAAGCACTTCGGTGCAAACCCTGGCAGAAGTGGGCATAAAATGTCTTTAACAGCAAGTGAAATGGTTTATAAATGTCGTGAGGCTCTGGCTGGTCTTTATAATATAAAAAAACCCGAAAATATAGTATTTACTCCAAACTGTACCTATGCGTTAAATACTGTAATTAAAGGGTATATTAAACCGAATGATCATATTGTAGTATCTGAGCTGGAGCATAATTCTGTATTGCGACCATTACAGGCTTTGAGCGATACAGGTGTAGCCTACACTCCTGTTAGGGTTATTCATGGAGATTTTGAGGCAACTATAGATAATTTCAGAAACGCAATTAACGAAAAAACAAAACTATTTATAATAACTCACGCTTCAAATGTTACAGGTACAATATTACCTGTTGCAAGAATTATTGCTCTTGCTCATCAATATAATATAAAGGTTCTTTTGGATTCAGCACAATCCTCTGGCATTCTTCCGATAGATGTTGAAAATATGAATATTGATTTTTTAGCCTCGGCTGGTCATAAGGGCTTGTTTGGACCTATGGGCACAGGCGTTTTATATATTCGAAATCCTGAGGAAATTCCAGCTATGGTGTGTGGTGGCACAGGAAGTAGCTATATAGAAATTATGCAACCATTATCAATGCCTGATAAATACGAAAGTGGCACCTGTAATTTATCTGGAATATGTGGACTGTTAAAGGGTGTAGAATTTGTTGAAAAAACAGGCATTGATAAGATATATGAACACGAATTTAATTTGCTTGCACAGCTTTACAATGGATTATCCACTATAAAAAATGTAAGACTATACACTCAACCCCCAAAAAAGGGCTATCAAGCACCGTTGCTGTCGTTTAATATAGGTAATCTTCACAGCGAAAAGGTTGCCACTTTATTAAGTGATAAATATAATATAGCTGTAAGAGCTGGTTTGCATTGTGCACCATTGGCACATAAAAAGCTAGGCACAGAGGAGCAAGGCACAGTAAGAGCTTCTTTATCATATTTTAATAAAAGCTCTGATATAAATACTTTAATTAATGCAGTAAAAAAAATTTCTTATCAATTGTAAATTTTTTTCTATAATGTAGTGCACATTTTCTTTTTTTGTGATAAAATTATAAAGTATGATTATAAGGCTGGTTATAATCTGTAATTGTAATTTAATATTCAAAAGGAATGAAAAATAATGGAAACAATTTTATCGTGGTTTCAGTCCTTTTTATCTGTAATAAAAACCTTTGAGGTAAAGGATGCTGTTGATATTATTTGCGTTACTGCAGTAATATATGCAATCATAAAATTTGTACGTGATACAAAAGCTGTACAGCTTTTAAAAGGATTGGTTCTATTTCTTGTAGTTTATTTTATTTCTACACTATTTAATCTTACAATGTTTTCTACAATTCTTAAAACCTTCGTAGAATTTGGTGTGATTATACTTATTATTGTATTTCAGCCAGAGGTACGAAACGCTCTTGAGAAAATCGGCAGAAGTAAGTTTTCAAAAAAGCTAGGATTTTCTATATCTGACGAAAATGAAGCATTTACAGAATTAAAAAGAAAATGTGTACGAGATGTAGTTTCTATTGCTAGTAGCTTCAGCCGAAAAAAGGTTGGTGCACTTATTGTTTTTGAGCGTGAAACAAAGCTTGGAGATATAATCAAGACAGGTACAATTGTAGACGCACTACCATCAGTTTCGTTATTTGGCAATATGTTTTTTAACAAAGCACCACTACACGATGGTGCAGTTATTATTCGTAATGGCAGAGTATATTCAGCAGGCTGTATTTTACCACTAACAAGAAAAAATGCAGATGTTGATGTTAATTTAGGAACAAGACATCGTGCTGCACTTGGTATGAGTGAGGAATCTGACGCAGTAATAGTAGTAGTTTCTGAAGAAACAGGTAATATCTCTCTTGCTTATCATGGCAAACTCATTAAAATGGAGGACAGTAACGAGCTTAATGCCAGACTTGAGACTCTTATTGTTCCTGAATATACAAAAAATGATATTGCTGATTTCATTCCTATTTTTTCAGCGATAAGAAAGGATAAGAAAATCACTAATGAACAAACAAGCTCAGAAAAATAAGAGGAAATTTAATACAAGAGATCTGCTTAGAAATTCAAAGTTTTTGCTGTTTATATCATTTCTTCTGGCATGTGTTTTCTGGGTAGTATTTGCTTCTACAGCAGACGAAGAAAGCTTTACAGTTGTTACTGATGTACCTGTAACAATAGAGCTTTCGGAGCAGGCAAAGAATGAAGGTTTAAGAGTATATCGTGGTGGAGACACTAAGGTTACAGTACACGTTAAGGGTAACAGACTTACTGTTGGCTCTATAACAAATGGAGATATTCAGGTATTGGCACAAAATACAAGCAGTATTAATGTAGCTAATACATACGCACTTAGCTTATCAGCAAAAAAGGCTGGTGTTAAAACAGATTACGAAATAGTATCGGTTAATCCTTCTGTAATAAATATATCAGTAGACAAGGAACGTCAGCAGGAATTTCCTATAGCTAAGAATATAAACCTTTCAGAAGTAACATTCCCTACAAATAACACCTCAGAAATCTCAGGCTATTACGTTTCACAGCCTGTTATAGCTCAGGATAAGGTAACAGTAACAGGTCCTGAGCAAGAGGTTAAAAAAATCAGCAAGGTACAGATTGCTGACACTATAACTGGTGAACATCGAGAGAATATAGTAAAAAAGCTTCCTATACAGCTACTAGATTCTGATGGAGATAAGATAGAAAGTGAGCTTCTTACTGTAACACCGTCAGAGGTTGATGTTACAATTCAAATTTTACAGGAAAAAGAAATTCCTGTTGTACCAGCCTTCACAAATATTCCTGTTGGTATAGATATAGAAAAGATCGCCTCTGTAACACCGTCTACTGTAACAATAGCAAGCAGTGAAAATATTCTCTCAGCTTTAACCAATATAACCCTTGACCCTATTGATTTTAATTCGCTTGACCCTACAACAACTCAGGTTACACGAAATATAACATTACCTAATGGCTGTATAAACCTTAGTGATGAACAGCAAGCGAAGATTACATTTGATTTAAAGGATTATACATCTACTGTTGCAACACTGTCAGATATTCAGCTAAAGAATGTTCCTATTGGATATTCTGCTCAGGTTTCAACTAAATCTATAAGTATTTCTATTGCAGGACCAAAGGAAATTATAAACGAAATTTCAAAGGAAGATATTTCGGCTACTGTTGATTTAAGCGTACTTGCAGACGGATTTGAAGGCTCGCAGGAGCTACCTGTTATAATAGGTATGTCAAATAAATTAGCCAAAAAATGCTGGTGCTTCAATAGCGAAAACACAGTAAATGTTTCTGTAAAGAAATCAACATTAATAACCTGAAATTAAAGCCAACAGGCAATTGCAGATAATTTGCAATGCTTGTTGGCTTTTTTTATATCAGAAATTTTCAATTTATAGATTTGAGAGTAGTATAACAAATTTGGGTTTGTAGGTGTGAGCTAACGCTCACACCAGAGGAAAGACAGCTTAAAAGTTTTGATTAAACTTTTTCAAAAGTTTATCGGGTC
>JAXJTP010000071.1:0-44608 GCA_036309525.1 Acutalibacteraceae bacterium
CTGAAAGCCCTTGTGGGATTTTAAAGGGCAACGCCCTTTAACTTCTCGTTAATTCCTAAAATGCCGTTGAAAACGGCATTTTAAAAGACGATTATGAGTTTAGGGCTTCGCCCTAAAAACCTGCAAGGGCGTTGCCCTTGACCCACCACCCTTTAAAAAGGGTGGACCCAAACTTTACGTTTTTTCTCTATCGTAGTTTGTGTGTTAGCTCTACAAACCCAAATTTGCTTTTATTATTAAAATTCCAAAACAGGTTTATCATTATAACCTTAGTTTGCCTTAAAAATTTTTGTATATACTGTTTGTTGTTGCATAATAAATTTTGTTTTGGTAAAATGAAATATAGAAAAATTCAAAAATACAGGTCTTATGACTTGGATAGTAAATGTTAAATTATGTTTATAGAAAAATGAAAGAGAGTATTATATGGCTGTATTAAGTGTTAGAAATCTTGAAATGACGTTTGTTGAGCGAACATTATTCCGAAATGTTTCGTTTGACGTTGAACAAAGAGATAAGGTTGGATTTATTGGTGCTAATGGTGTAGGTAAAACAACTATATTTAAAATTTTAAGTGGTCAGCTAGAGCCTACCGATGGTGGTGTTGTAATCGCTAAGGAGGCAGTAGTTGGTTATCTTGAACAGCATTCCTGTAATGTAGCTGGCAGAAGTATATATAATGAGCTTTTGTCTGTTTTTGATAGCTTAATAAAGCTTGAAAGAGAGCTTGAGGAGCTACCAGTTTTAATTGACCTTGAAGAAGACGAGGCAGAGCGTGACAGACTAATCGAAAAGCATTTGCAAATGCACGACGAATTTGAGCGTAACGGTGGCTTAACCTACAAAAGCCGTACACGCTCAGCACTGCTAGGCTTAGGCTTTACCGAAAATGAGTTTGAAATGGAAACAGATAAGCTAAGTGGTGGTCAGCGTTCAAAGCTGTGTCTTGCTAAGCTGTTGCTTTGTGGGGCAAATATTTTGCTTCTTGATGAGCCTACAAACCACCTTGATATACAATCCGTAGAGTGGCTGGAGGGCTTTATAAAGGATTTTAATGGTGCAGTAATTATTATTTCGCACGATAGATATTTCTTAGACGCTGTAACAAATAAAACAGTAGAGCTTGAGCATAACAAAACTACCAGCTATAAGGGTGGCTATACAGAATTTATAGAGAAAAAGGAAAAAATCCTTGAGGATATGCGTAAGAAATATGAAAATGACCTTAAGGAGATTAAACGAATAGAGGGTATTGTAGAGCAACAAAGGCGTTGGGGACAAGCCCATAACTTTATAACAGCCGAAAGCAAGCAGAAGCAGGCAGACAGACTAAAGGAACAGCTTGTAGAGCCTGATGATAAGGAGCTTGAAAATATCCGTTTCAGATTCGAGCCAAAACGCACAAGTGGTAATGATGTGCTTAAAACAGAAAATCTTTCAAAGTCTTTTGGCGAGAAAAAGCTGTTTTCAAATGTAAATCTGGATATAAAGCGAAAAGAAAGAGTATTTATTCTGGGTGCAAATGGCTGTGGAAAAACTACACTTTTCAAAATTCTTATGAATAAGCTAAGTGCAGATTCTGGCAGAATAGAGCTTGGTGTAAATGTAGATGTAGGATATTTTGATCAGGTACAGGAAAACCTTGACTTGAGCAAAACTGCACTTGACGAGGTGTGGGATATGTTCCCATTTATGACTCATACAGAGGTGCGTACAGCGTTGGGTTCATTCCTGTTTAAGGGCGATGATGTGTTTAAGGAGCTTTCTACCTTCAGTGGTGGAGAAAGAGCAAGGGTTGCTTTGCTTAAGCTTATGCTTGCTGGTGGTAACTTTTTGTTGCTTGACGAGCCTACAAACCATCTTGATACAGGCTCAAGAGAGGCACTTGAAAATACCCTGAGTGAATACGAGGGTACTTTGCTTATAATTTCTCACGACAGATATTTTATTAACAAGCTTGCAGACAGAGTTCTATATCTTTCAGAAAATGGAATAGTGGAATATTTGGGTAATTATGATTACTATGTTGAAAAGTCTAAGGATTTAGCAAGCAATGTGGTTACAGCCACAAGCAAGGCAGAGGAAAAGCCAAAGGTTAATGAATATAAGCAACGCAAGGAGCAACAGTCTAACCTTAGAAAGCTGAAAACCAGAATTAAAAAATGTGAGGACGAAATGGCAGAGCTTGACCAGCTTGAAGAAACCTTGCAGGAGGAGCTATCAAGCGAAAGCGTAGCAAACGATTTTGAAGAGCTTGTTCAGCTTACAACCTCACTTGAGCAGTGTCAGTGTAAGAAAAACGAGGTCTACGAGCAGTGGGAGGAGCTACAAATTGAGCTTGAGGAGCTTGAGGAGAGTATGCTTTAGTATTGATTCTGAAAATAGCCATAATAAAACAGCTGATTTCAGCTTGAACAAGCACAAATATAAAAAATAACGTTTTTAAGCCATTTTTCAGCTGTTGCAACGGTTGCTAACATAAATGATTGCGTTGGTTGACAGATTGCAAGGGGTAATTGGTGGAGTTTTTTAGGATAAAATTATAGAATATGTTCATCAAATAAATTCAGGAGGACATATTTATGAAACCAATCAACACAATCAAAAAAATCAATCCACTTAACAACAGTACCGAGGTGCCAACAGGAGTATATATAGTGAAAAAGCTACTGGCATTTTTTATGATATACGCTGTTTCAGCAGTAGTTGGCGAGGTCATTATTATTGCAGGCTTATCCTTTGCTGGCTATGACCCACTTAACGGTGTAATGCCTACTGGTAAATTTGGTATGCTGTTACCTTATTATGGAAACGCTATATTTATTCTGGTAACTATACTATATTGTAAGCTTATCGAAAAACAAGCAGTAAAAGCTCTGGGTTTTGAAAAAAAGAGAATACTACAATATTTTATAGGTGCACTTATAGCTGTTGTATTGCTTACAGCTGTTATTGCAGTATGCTGTGTTACAGGCTCAATTACATACAACGGCTTTAACAGTGAGGTGGATGTACTATATATATTAGCACTGCTTTTGGGTCTGGTAATTCAGGGAGCAACCGAAGAGATTATGTGCCGTGGCTTTTTAATGCAGTCATTACAGAAAAAGACATCTGTTTCTGTTGCAATTTTTGTAAGCTCTACAGCATTTGCGTTGCCACATTTATTAACATTGCTTGAGGCAGATACTTTATATGTTATTGTTGGTATAGTTAATCTTTATCTTGTATCTATAATCTTTTCTTTACTAATGCTATGTGGCTCAAATATCTGGATTTCCTGTGGCTTGCACACTGTATGGAATTTCTTGCTTTATGGAGTATTCGGCTTAACATTAAGTGGTAGTGAAAGTACTTCAGATGCTGTATTTAAATTTGAGTCTACTTCCTCTAGCATTATAAATGGTGGAGTATATGGTGTTGAAGCAAGCGTAGTAACAACAGTAATACTACTTGTAGCAGTTATTATAATTCTTGTGCGTTTTTCTAAAAAGGAGAGTAAATAATGGACTTTAATAACAGATTATATCAATTAAGAAAGCAAAAGGGCTTATCTCAGGAGGAGTTAGCTAATAAGCTGAATGTTTCAAGACAAACAATCTCAAAGTGGGAGCTTGGAGACTCTACTCCAGATATGGAAAAGCTTGCTACTATAAGCGACTTCTTCGAGGTTTCTCTTGATGAGCTTGTTATGGGAAAGGAGCCACCACAGCAGGAGGAGGCAACACCTGCAAGGTCAGAGCCTTTAGCAATGCTTAATGAAAGGGTGCTGACAACTGAGAATAAGGATAAAGCAAAGCGTGGCTTGAAGATAGCATTAATTATTTTAGGCATAGTTTTAGCAGTAGATTTTATATCTATGATTATATATTTTAGTATTAATGGTTTTCCGTCCTAATTCGGATTAACTAATAAATTTTATGTAAATATCAAAGGAGGATTTTTGTATGGGGTTACTTGATAGCTTTGAATTAACCTATGAGCAGGCTAATTCTATTTCTAAAAGTATCATTGACAAATTGGGGTTTAAGTACAGAATATTTTCATCAAAGGCAGATTACGAATGTGTAATGAAAGCCTACGAAGAAGCATTTTTGCAAGGTCAAAAGGAAGGCTTTACACCTGTGTTGGTTCCTGCTGACGGAACATTAGAGGATTTTATTGGTATATTAGAGAATGATGGTTATTCTTTGCAGGATGTTTTGAACAGCGAGCTTGACTCAGGCGAAGAATTGCTTAAGACTCGCTATGATGAATATATAGATGATTACATAGAGGATTACGAATCTGACATAGATGAATTTATAGGTGAGTATGACGAAGAGCCAATAGTAATTACTAAATATACAGCCTTCAGAGGCGAAGAGGTGCTATTGCTTTATGTGCCAACAACTAAGCCTTGGGAGCTAGTTGCGTATGTTCCGTTTGGTGGTTGGAATGAATGCCCTGACGTTGAAGAAATGACAGCTATCTGTAAATATTGGTACGAAAAATATGGAGCAGTGCCTGTAACAGTTTCACACGATGTAATGGAAATGAGAGTGCCAGAGCCTATAAAGAAAGAGGACGCACTTGAGGTAGCAAAGGAGCATTATGCTTTTACACCTGACAGAGTTGACCAATGTACAGCTACAGGAACATTAAGTGAAGTAGCTGAGTGCCTAGCAGTGTCAAAAATATGGTTTTTCTGGTGGGATTAATTTTTTAGCATAACAAAAAACGCTTAATAAATGTATGAGTAAATCATCATTTATTAAGCGTTTTTTCTGTTTAGTATGGGTTAATTATTAATTTTTTATAAGTTTATAATATTGGTATGTTTTTGCCCCGTTGTTTTCATTCCAAGTGTAAAAAATATCTCCACCACTATAACTTAAACCACAAGTAGCTCTATCCATATAATTAAATGATAAAGGTATTTCAAATATAGTATTTCCGTTTTCGTCAAGCAATTTCATATCGCTGTCTGACTGATTATAGAATAAACCATTATCATAGTGTCTAGCAGAATTATTAGCTAATTCAAATAATACATTTCCTTGAGTATCTATAACACAATAATTACCATCTTTTTTTACTAATGCTTTTCTTTTGATAAATTCATTAACACTTGTAAATTGAGGTTCGATTACCATATTTCCACTATAATCCATATAACCCCATTTTCCGTACTTGAGTACACCTATAAGACCATCTCCAGCATATGATAATTCTTCATACTTACATTCAAGCACTTGATTACCGTTTACATCTATAGCCCCCCATAAATTGTTTTCTTTGGATTTATAAACAAATAAATTATCTGTTACAGTAGGTGAAAAACTTCCTTGTGGAAAATCACTTACTTCTATACGCCATAGTTCGTTACCTTTCATATCAATTCCAACAACGGGTGCGTTATAAAAATCAGCGACACGGTCGAATCCGATTGCGACATTATTATTTGTTATAGTTATACTGGATAAATTAGTTTCAAATAAAACATTTCCCTTTGTATCTATAATTACACTACGAGGACCATCATTGTCAGCTCTTTCTGTTCCGAGGAATGAATAACCATTTATAAATGAACTATCGCTCCAATATAATTTTTTAGTATAGTTAACTCTTGATTGTTCAATACCTAGTTCATTCATAATAAGTATACTTCCATCCTCTTGTCGTGCAAGCAAGTAACCTTCGCTTGCGTGCGAAAGCTCTTTATATATAGGTTCAAGAATTACTTTTCCATCAGAACCAACAAGTCCGTGTTTATTTTTGTAAACAAAAACACCAGTTGAAGAGCCTGACTTAAAAATTGCAGAATCTGATATTTCAAACTTTACTGGCTCATAGCGATAGCCAGTTATATTTTGTGTTTCTGTACTGTTTTCAGTGGGGAAGTTGTCGTCATTTAATATGCTATTTTCACTGGAAGTAGATGTTTGAATGTCAGTATTAGACGACGCTACATCTTTGTCACTACACCCAGTAAAAATAGAAGTGATAAGTAGGCACATTATTGTAGATACTTTTATAAATCGTTTCATATAAAAACCTCTTTTCTTTTTGTAAGTATACCAAATTGGGATATAAGTACTATACCATTTTGGTATAATACTGTCAAGGGTGAATTTTTATTGAAAGCAGAAACAAGAATAAAAGAGTTAAGAATATCCAAAGGGATAACGCAATTGAAGATGGCTATGGATTTAAATATGAATCAAAATACAGTAAGTAGATATGAAAACGGAACAAGACAGGCAGACTATAAAGCGTTGATAAGTATAGCTGATTATTTTAATGTATCAATAGATTTTATTCTATTAAGAACAGATAATCCTAAAATGAATAAGAATTAAATATGTTAATAACCCCACTCAAAATATGAAAAATCTTCATGTTTTGAGTGGGGTTTTCGTTTGTGTTTACCTTATAAAATATAACAACCCAGCCAAGCGTATATATGAGATAAAAATAGCACATTTCACCTGCATATTTCTGTCGAAAGGTGGAAAACTTTTATTTTTATGCGATTTTTGCTAAAAAAACAAAAAACCCCTTGACAATTTGACATCAAGGGGTTATACTTACAGAATGTAGCATAATGGCAAAAAGTATCCTATTCGGTTATTCAACGATTGAATATTAACATAGATTTTTAAAAAAATCAATACCTTTTTGGGAATTTTTTAAGTCATTGGGTTAGCTAATAAATATAAAAATAACGGACTAAATTTTATGAACGGAGTGATACGCCTATGGTAAATGTCAAGCCTGTAAAACTTGGTAGAGCAGAAAGAATGTCTTTCGCTAAAATTGATGAAGTTATTGAAATGCCAAACCTTATCGAAATCCAGAAGGATTCTTACAACTGGTTTTTAAAAGAGGGTTTAAAAGAGGTATTCAAGGATGTTTCTGGCATTACTAACCATGCAGGAACATATGTGCTTGACTTCATTGACTACACTTTGGATGTTGAGCATCCTAATTACAGTGTAAAGGAATGTAAAGAGAGAGATGCAACATATGCAGCACCTCTTAGAGTAACAGCTACACTTACAAATACCGAAACAGGTGAAATTAAAAAGTCAAACGTATTTATGGGTGACTTCCCATTAATGACTCCAAGTGGTACCTTTGTAATCAATGGTGCAGAAAGAGTTATCGTTTCTCAGCTTGTAAGATCACCAGGCGTATACTACAAGATGGAATATGATAAAACATCTAAGAAGATGTTCAGCTCTACTGTTATCCCTAACAGAGGTGCATGGCTGGAGTATGAAAACGATCTTAACGATGTTTTCTATGTTCGTATTGATAAAAACAGAAAGATTCCTATAACTGTATTTATCAGAGCTTTAGGCTTGGGTACAGACGCTCAGATTCTTGAGCACTTTGGTGAGGACGAAAGAATTCGTGCAACACTAGAGAAAGACCCTTGCCACAATACAGAGGAGGCTTTGCTTGAGGTTTACAAAAAGCAAAGACCAGGTGAGCCACCTGTACTAGAAAACGCTCAGAACCATCTATATGGCTTGTTCTTCGATACAAGAAGATACGATATGTCAAGAGTTGGTAGATATAAATATAATAAAAAGCTTGGTATTGCTTCAAGAATTACAGAGCAGAAGCTTGCAGAGCCAATAGTAAACCCACGCACAGGCGAGATTATGGCTATGCCTGACGAGGTTGTAAATAAGGATTTAGCACTTGAGATTGAAAACGCAGGTGTAAAAGAGGCTTATGTTTACGACGCAGAGGGTGCAAGAGTTAAGGTTCTGTCAAATGGTATGGTTGACATCAGCAAGTATGTAAGCTTTGACGCTGAGGCTACCTGCAACATCAACGAAATGGTACAGTTTGATGTTCTTATGGAAATTCTTGACGCTTGTGGTGATGACGAAGCAACACTAAAGGCAGAGCTAAGAAGAAGAAGAGCAGAGCTTATTCCTAACACAATTACTATTGATGATATTTTTGCAACAATCAACTATATGAACAACCTGGCACACGGTATCGGTCTTACAGACGATATTGACCATCTGGGTAACCGTCGTATTCGTTGTGTTGGTGAGCTTCTTCAGAATCAGTTCAGAATTGGTTTCTCAAGACTTGAAAGAGTTATCAGAGAAAGAATGACATTAAACGCTCAGGATATTGAGGGCTTAACACCTAATAACCTAATCAACATTCGTCCTGTAACAGCAGCAATCAAGGAGTTCTTCGGTTCTTCTCCATTGTCACAGTTTATGGATCAGACAAACCCTCTTGCTGAGCTTACACATAAAAGAAGACTTTCTGCACTTGGTCCTGGTGGTTTGTCAAGAGATAGAGCAGGTTTTGAGGTTCGAGACGTACACTATAGCCACTATGGTCGTATGTGTCCTATCGAAACACCAGAAGGTCCTAACATCGGTTTGATTTCATACCTTGCTACATTTGCTAAAATTAACAAATATGGCTTTATCGAGGCTCCTTTCCGTAAGGTTGATAAGGAAACAGGTGTTGTAACAAACGATGTTGTATATATGACAGCAGACGTAGAGGACGATTATATCGTTGCTCAGGCTAACGTTCCACTTGACGAGGAAGGCAGATTTAAAAACCAGATTGTCAATGGTAGATTCAGAGATGAGTTCGTCGAGCTTGATCGTGACCGTTTCGACTTTATGGACGTATCTCCACGAATGGTTGTATCTGTTGCTACTGCGATGATCCCATTCCTTGAAAACGATGACGCAAACCGAGCTCTTATGGGTTCTAACATGCAGCGTCAGGCAGTGCCACTACTTGTAACAGAATCACCTATCGTTGGTACAGGTATGGAATACAAGGCTGGTGTAGACTCTGGTATTTGTGTACTTGCAGAGGAAGACGGCGTTGTAACAAGAGTTAGTGCTGACAAGGTTACTGTTCTTTACGATTCTGGCAGAGTACAGGATTTTGAGATCACTAAGTTTATGCGTTCTAACCAGAGTACCTGTATTAACCAGATACCAGTAGTTTCTAAGGGACAAAGAGTTAAGAAGCACGAGGTTCTTGCTGACGGTCCTGCAACAAACAATGGTGAAATCAGTCTTGGTAAGAATGCTCTTATCGGATTTATGACCTGGGAGGGCTATAACTACGAGGATGCTGTTCTTATCAACGAAAAGATTGTTAGAGATGATGTTTATACATCAATTCATATAGAGGAATATGAGATTGAGTCAAGAGATACAAAGCTTGGCCCAGAAGAAATTACAAGAGATATTCCAAATGTCGGCGAGGATATGCTAAAGGATCTTGACGAAAATGGTATCATTCACATTGGTGCTGAGGTTAAGGCTGGCGATATTCTTGTTGGTAAGGTTACACCTAAGGGTGAAACAGAGCTTACAGCCGAAGAAAGACTTCTAAGAGCTATCTTTGGTGAAAAGGCAAGAGAGGTAAGAGATACTTCTCTAAGAGTACCACACGGTGAATGTGGTATTGTAGTAGACGTAAAGGTATTTACACGAGAGAATAGTGCCGACGAGCTACAGCCTGGTGTTAATCAGGTAGTACGCTGTTATCTTGCACAGAAGAGAAAAATCTCTGTTGGTGATAAGATGGCTGGTCGTCATGGTAACAAGGGTGTAGTTTCAAGAATTCTACCTATGGAGGATATGCCATTCCTACCAGACGGTACTCCACTTGACATCGTTCTTAACCCATTGGGCGTACCTTCTCGTATGAACATCGGTCAGGTACTTGAGGTTCACCTTGGCTATGCTGCTAAGGCACTTGGCTGGAAGATTATGACACCTGTATTTGACGGTGCACACGAGCAGGACATCTTCAAGATTTACGAGGGTGTCAGCGAAAAGGCAAAGGCTGGCGAGCTACCAGAGCCAGAGTCACCAAAGTATATCGACTTTACAGAGTGCTTTAACAGAGAAGGCATTTCAATGCAGTGTAAAACAAAGCTACGTGATGGTAGAACAGGTGAGTGGTTCGATAACCCTGTAACAGTAGGTTATATGTACTATCTAAAGCTACATCACCTTGTTGATGATAAGATTCACGCTCGTTCAACAGGTCCTTACTCATTGGTAACACAACAGCCTCTGGGTGGTAAGGCACAGTTTGGTGGTCAGCGTTTTGGTGAGATGGAAGTTTGGGCACTTGAGGCTTATGGTGCTGCTTACACACTACAGGAAATTCTTACTGTTAAGTCTGATGACGTTGTAGGTCGTGTTAAGACATATGAGTCTATTGTTAAGGGTCAGAATATTCCAACTCCAGGTGTTCCTGAGTCATTCAAGGTTCTTATCAAGGAGCTTCAGTCACTTTCACTTGATGTTCGTGTACTTGATAAAGACAATAATGAAATCGACCTAAGACAGACCTTTGACGAGGATGACGATATTCCAACAGCTTCTGATAAGCAGGAGGCTGAAGACCTTATGAACTCTGAAACTATTATGACATCAATGGATGGCTACCAGTATGACGAGGATCAGGAAGGCGACAATATGATTGACGAATCCGGCTATGCTGAGGAAGAAACAGAGGATCTGCTGGATTTTGGTGACGGCTACGGCAGTGACGAGTTTTAATTCAGGAGGTAAGGCATATAATGGAATTTAATGTATTTGAATCAATAAAAATCGGACTTGCTTCACCTGATCAGATCAGAGAATGGTCATATGGCGAGGTTACCAAGCCTGAAACAATAAATTACCGTACTCTAAAACCTGAAACAGACGGTCTTTTCTGTGAGAAGATATTCGGACCACAGAAGGACTGGGAGTGCCACTGTGGTAAATATAAAAGAATTCGCTACAAGGGCAAGGTGTGTGAACGCTGTGGCGTTGAGGTTACACGCTCTAAGGTAAGAAGAGAGAGAATGGGACACATCGAACTTGCTGCTCCTGTTTCTCATATCTGGTACTTTAAGGGTATCCCTTCAAGAATTGGTTTAATGCTTGATATTTCTCCAAGATTGCTTGAAAAGGTGCTTTACTTTGCATCTTATATAGTAACAGATCCTGGTGAGGGTACAGGTCTTATTAAACAGCAAATTCTTAGCGATAACGAATACAGAGAGATGCGTGAGAAATACGAGGATGATTTCCAGGCTAGTATGGGTGCTGAGGCAATCAAACAGCTTCTTGAGGAAATTGACCTTGAGGCTCTTTCTGCTGAGCTTAAAGAAGAGCTTGAAAATGCAAGTGGACAGAAGAAGGTTCGTCTTGTAAAAAGACTTGAGGTTGTTGAGGCATTCAGAATGTCTGGCAACCGTCCTGAGTGGATGATTATGGACGTTGTTCCTGTAATTCCACCAGATATTCGTCCTATGGTACAGCTAGATGGTGGTAGATTTGCAACATCTGACCTTAACGATTTGTACCGTAGAGTTATTAACAGAAATAACCGTCTTAGAAAGCTTCTTGAATTAGAGGCTCCAGACATTATTATAAGAAACGAAAAGCGTATGCTACAGGAGTCAGTAGATGCACTTATTGACAACGGTAGAAGAGGCAGACCTGTAACAGGCCCTAACAACAGAGCATTAAAGTCACTTTCTGATATGCTAAAGGGTAAGCAGGGTAGATTCCGTCAGAACCTACTTGGTAAGCGTGTTGACTATTCTGGTCGTTCTGTTATCGTAGTAGGCCCTGAGCTAAAGATGTATCAGTGTGGTCTACCAAAGGAGATGGCTCTTGAGCTATTTAAGCCTTTCGTTATGAAGAGATTGGTTGAAACTAAGGTTTCAGCTAACATTAAAGCAGCAAGAAAAGCTGTAGAAAGAGCTAAGCCAGAGGTTTGGGACGCTCTTGAGGTTGTAATTAAGGGTCACCCAGTACTTCTGAACCGTGCTCCTACACTTCATAGACTTGGTATTCAGGCATTTGAGCCTGTACTTGTTGAGGGTAGAGCTCTAAAGCTTCACCCACTTGTATGTACAGCGTACAACGCTGACTTTGACGGTGACCAGATGGCTGTTCACGTTCCATTGTCAGCAGAGGCACAGGCAGAGGCAAGATTCCTTATGCTTGCTGCTGGTAACCTGTTAAAGCCTTCAGACGGTCGTCCTGTTGCAGTTCCTTCACAGGATATGATTCTTGGTTCTTATTACCTAACACTTGATAAGAACGGAGAGCCAGGTGAGGGCAAGGTATTCAGAGATGAAAACGAAGCACTTATGGCTTATGACGCTAAGATTATTTCACTTCACTCTAAAATCAAGGTTCGCCGTACAAAAGAGATTGATGGTAAAATAGTTACTGGCATTGTAGACGCAACTGTTGGTAAAATTATCTTCAACAGACCAATCCCACAGGATCTAGGCTTTGTTGATAGAACAGATCCAGAGAATTTACTAAGATACGAGGTTGAATTCCTAGTAGGTAAGTCAGCTCTTGGTAAAATTATAGATAAGTGTATCAGAAAGCATGGTACACAAACAACATCAGTAGTACTTGACGCTATTAAGTCACAGGGCTATAAGTATTCAACAATCGGTGCAATTACTGTTGCCGTTTGTGACGCAGCTATTCCACCTGCAAAGAAGGAAATCATTGCAAAGGCAGAGGTTGATAAGGACGAAATTACAGAGCTTTACAATCAGGGCTTGATGAGCAATGAGGAGCGTTATAAGAATGTTCTTAAAATCTGGAATAAGGCTACTGACGATGTTACAGACGCACTAAAGAACAATATGGACGCATTCAACCCTATCTGGATGATGGCTGACTCTGGTGCGAGAGGTAGTATGTCTCAGATCAGACAGCTTGCTGGTATGCGTGGTCTTATCGCTAATACATCAGGTAAGACAATCGAAATTCCTATCAGAGCTAACTACCGTGAAGGCTTGAACATTTTGGAATACTTTATTTCTTCTCGTGGTGCGAGAAAGGGTCTTGCAGATACAGCTCTTAGAACAGCTGACTCTGGTTACCTGACTCGTAGACTTGTTGACGTATCACAGGATGTTATCGTAAGAGAGGACGATTGTGGTACACACGACGGTATTGAGATTTATACAATCTACGACGGCAAGAGAAAGATCGAGGATCTAAGAGAGAGATTGCTAGGTAGATATTTAGTAGAGGACTTTGTTGATGCTAATACAGGAGAAATTCTTGTATCAAAGGATAATATGATGGGCGAAAAAGAGGCTGATATTATCTGCGATAGTGGCGTTGAAAAGATTAAGATTCGTTCTATTCTTGGCTGTAGAGCTAAGCACGGTGTTTGCCGTAAGTGCTATGGTTCTAACCTTGCAAATGGTATGCCTGTAACAGTTGGTGAGGCTGTTGGTATTATCGCTGCTCAGTCTATCGGTGAGCCTGGTACTCAGCTAACAATGCGTACCTTCCATACTGGTGGTGTAGCTGGTGGTGAGGATATTACTCAGGGTCTTCCAAGAGTAGAGGAGCTATTTGAGAGCAGACGTCCAAAGCATCAGGCTATCCTGAGTGAAATCGACGGTGAGGTTAGATTCGATACAATCAAGGGTGCTCGTCACGCTGTAATCTTTAACAGAGAAACAGCAGATGAAAGAAGCTACCTGATTCCTCACGGTTCAAGAGAGAAGGTTCAGGAGGGTCAGTTTATCAAGGCAGGCGATATGCTTACAGAGGGTGCTAAGAATCCACACGATGTACTTGATATTCTTGGCGTTGAGGCTGTACAGAACTACCTGATTGAAGAGGTACAGCGTACCTATCGCTTACAGGGTGTTGCTATCAACGATAAGCACATTGAGGTTATCGTAAGACAGATGATGAAGAAGGTTAAGATTGATGAGCCAGGCTCAACAAATCTGATGACTGGTTCATTGGTATCAAGAAATGAATTTATCTTTGCAAACGAAGCATTACAGGCTAGAATAGATGCAGGCGAAACAGATGTTGAGCTTGCAACAGCTACTCAGCAGCTGCTTGGTATTACAAAGGCTTCACTTGCTACCGACAGCTTCTTGTCTGCTGCATCATTCCAGGAAACAACTCGTGTTCTTACAGACGCAGCTATTAAGGGTAAGGTTGACCCATTGGTTGGACTTAAGGAAAATGTTCTTATTGGTAAGCTTGTACCAGCTGGTACAGGTATGAACCGATACAGCAACGTAGAGCTTGAAGAAAATCACCCTACAACCCTAGTAGACCAGACAATAGAAATGTAATATATAATATATAAAAAAGTGGTTGTCGCAAAATTTGCGACAACCACTTTTGTCTTTGTAGGCTGTTTAGAAATTAGTATAGGTGATTTGATATTGAAAGGAGAAATTTGGGTTTGTTGGGCTTACACACAAACGATGATAGAGAAAAACGTAAAGTTTCGGTCCACCCTTTTCAAAGGCTTTACCCAAACTTCAAGTTTTGGTTTGTGCCAATTCTTAATTCCTCTACAACCCCCAATTTATTTAACTCTTGTAAGCTTTTTTAATTCTGCTATAATTTCAGTCATTTGGCAGGAAATCTCTTCGAGGTCGTTTTGTACATTTATTCTGTTTTTGATAAGCTCGTCCACTCCGTTTTTTATCTGCGTAATTTCTTCATCAAGCTCAATATCCTGTTTAAGCTTTTGGGTGTGCTCCCAATATGAATATCCCAGCCATAAGCCAACGCAGATTAGTAAAATAAATGCAATAGTGAATATAAGCTGATACGCACTAAGACTATCACTGCAAAGCAGAAGTATATCAAAAAAGGCTAATGCAAACAGAATAATAGCATAATATTTATAGGTTTCAAGCCTGTTTGTACGCTCCTGTGGTGATATATCGCTCTTTTTCTGGTTAAGAGTATTTACCTTAGCGTCTATACCAGTAAATTCCTTTGAAATTTCACCTAATCTTTTTGATAGCATAGAGGATTTATAGCTTATTTCCTGAAGCTCGTCCTCAAGCTCGTTACGTCTTTTTAAATCATCTTCTCTACTCATATTTAAAACCATCCTTAGGGTGAATAAAAATATACATATAAAAGCTATTGCTTAAATATAATGTAGTTTTCATACCTGTCACCCCGAATAATTGTTTTGTTTATTATAACATAACGCACTTTCTTATTCAACATTTTGCATTAATAGTGATATAATTATATGTCTAATTTATATATTAATAAATTGAATTTTTAATTCTTTGTGGTATAATATATTTAAATGAAAATAAGAATTAAAACGGATAATACCTTACAGTAACATTTTAAGGAGTTGTTTTTATGATTATTGATATGCATACACACATTGGTGAGGTTATGACCTTTAAAATGCCTGAAGAAAATCTGATTGCTTCTATGGAAAAATATAATATAGATTTTTCTATATGCTCAAATTGCGAGGCTGCTGCATTTGACCACAACGGAAAATCATTGCCGTACACAATGCAAAAATCACAGGAATCAACCTATGCAAAGGCAATCAGCTTTGCACGAAAATATCCTGATAAAATAGCTGTAATGCCTTGGGTTAAGCCTCATTATGAGAAAATGTCTAATGAGCTTGTTTCGATGATAAGACAGAATTTGGATATTACTGTAGGAATAAAGGTTCATCCTGTACATTCGTTTATCAGCTTTAATTCTCCATCGGTAGAGGAATATGTAAAGCTTGCAGAGCAGTTTGATTTACCTGTGCTTGTGCATACAGGCGATAGTGTAGAATCAAGCTGTGAGGGAGTTTACGAAATGGCTTTAAAATATCCCGATGTGAAATTCATTATGGGTCATATGGGCTTAGGTACAGATAACCAACAGGCTATACAAATGATTAAAGAAAGAAAAAATCTTTATGGTGATACAGCGTGGGTGCCTCTTGCCTCTACGGTGCAGGCTATTAAGGAATGTGGTGCAGATAAAATAATGTTTGGCACAGATAATACTATTGACGGTGTGGATACCTTAGGTGTAAACCCAAGTGGTGAGCGTTCACTTTATCAGCAGTATTTCAACGAGCTTAAAGAGCTTATTACACCACAGGAATATGAAAAGCTTATGTATAAAAACTCAATTAAGGTGTTTAAGCTGGAAAGATTTTTTAATGTGTAAATTTGATAGATAGAATAATTAAAGGCTGTATTTGATGATTTCAAGTACAGCCAGTAGATTTTATATTGTTTTCTTGTTTAGAGGTATATCGAAATTATATAATAATCCATAATCTGATTATACAAATTTGTGTGATTATAAAAGGAGAGATTTATATGGGGGATGTCTTAGAAAAATTAGGAATATATGATTTGATAGCTGTTTTATTAACAGGGATAACTATATCCACATTTTCGATATTAATAATGAAATACATATATAATTTTGATATATCAACTATTCAAGATGAAGAAATGTTCACTTTTTTTGTGATTAGTTATTTTGTTGGGACGATTTTTCAAGAAATTGGTTCATATTTTGGTTCAAAGTTTAGCAATTGGTTTTTAAAGTTATCATTAAAAGAAAATATATTTTCTAATCAATCACTGACTTCTAATCAGCCACTTACCCAAGGAGAAATAAATAGAATAAAAGATTATGTAAAGCATAAGTTATCCCAAAATCAAAATAGTAGCATTCCTAATAATATAGATGATAAAACTATGTATGAATATTGTAAATTTTATTTGATAAAGGAAGAAAAAACGGTAAAGATTGATAAGGATCAATCTTTAGCTGCGATGAGTAGAAGTGTTGTAATTTATTTTTTACTTGTACTTATTGTTTCTTTATTTGTACTTATAGTTGAGAAAAACATAATGATTATTTCTTTGATATTGTTTTGTATTGGAGTTGTAATACTCTTTTTTAGACGTTGGTTGAGATTTAACATTGTTAGAAGAAGGTATATATTTAGATGTTTTTATTACAGCGTTAATAATCGTTCTAGTAGTACAAGTCCTAGTAGTACAAGTCCTAGTAGTACAAGTTCTAGTAGTACAAGTTCTAATGTTGTGAGTCATCAACCTTAAATAAACTGAAAAATCAAATGATAAAAAATTAGAAGGCTATTATTTATAAAATGTGTTTTAGGTTAATAAAAAGATTTCTGAAAATTTAAATAATTATAAAGTATTTTTACTATTGTATATTGTAGTTTATTTATTTTATCGCTTTATCACTTTATTTATTCTTACATTGGTTACTGCTTCTTTTATCAAAAACACTTGACAAATTTTACTTCGTGTATATAATTGTAATATACAATGTAATACCCATAAAAACAGTGAAGGGAATAAGACATAATAGGTTTAAGCTTCAGAGAGTCGGTGTTTGGTGCGAACCGATGTTTACAATTATGTGTATAGCTCATCCCAGAGTTGCTTGTCTGATAATGTAGGGCAGGTCGTGTAGTTGCGTTACAAACTGAAATCTTGTTAGAGATTTATTTAAGGAGCAGTATTATTCTGCTTAAATTAGGGTGGTACCACGGTAAAGCTTATTATCGTCCCTTTTCTTTCGTATATATCGGAGGAAAAGGGCTTTTTTATTAGATTAGAGAGGAGAGAATAAAAATGAATACTTCTTTTAAAAAGTATATTCCATTTAAACAAATCAATTTGCCAGACAGAGAATGGCCAGGTAAAGTAATAGAAAAAGCACCAATATGGTGTAGCGTAGACCTTCGTGACGGTAACCAGGCGTTAGTTGACCCAATGAACCTAGAGGAAAAGCTGGAATTTTTTAAGCTACTATGTGATATGGGCTTTAAGGAAATCGAAATCGGCTTTCCATCAGCGTCAGAAACAGAGTACGAAATTTGTCGTGAGCTTATAGAGGGCAATCATATTCCAGACGATGTTACAATTCAGGTACTTGTTCAGGCTAGAGAGCACCTTATCAGAAAAACCTTTGAGGCTATTGATGGTGCTAAGAATGTAATAATCCATTTCTATAATTCAACATCAACATTACAGCGTAAGGTTGTTTTTAAAAAGGATATGGAGGGTGTTACAGAAATAGCTATTCAGGGTGCAAGGCTTATCCGAGAGCTTACAGAGTCTTATCAGGGTAATACAAATATCCGTTTTGAATATTCACCAGAAAGCTTTAGTGGTACAGAGGTTGACTTTGCTGTAGATATTTGTAGCAAGGTAATGCAGGAGCTAGGCTCTACAAAGGAAAACCCTGTTATTCTTAACCTGCCTAATACTGTTGAAATGTGCACAGCTAATACCTATGCTGATCAGGTTGAGTACTTTATCAAGCACCTACCAAACAGAGAGGCTGCAATAATCAGTATTCACCCACATAATGACAGAGGCTGTGGTGTTGCTGCTGCCGAGCTTGCTGTGCTTGCAGGAGCTGAAAGAGTAGAGGGTACACTATTTGGTAACGGTGAAAGAACAGGTAACCTTGATATAGTTACAATGGGACTTAATATGTTTACACAGGGTGTAGACCCAGAGCTTGATTTTAGTAACCTACCAAAATACAGAGAGGTTTACGAGCGTTGCACAAATATGAAAATTCACGAAAGAGCACCTTATGTTGGTGAGCTTGTATTTACAGCCTTCTCTGGTTCACATCAGGATGCTATTAATAAGGGTATGGAGTATATGAAGGACTCAAACACAGATTATTGGGAAATTCCATATCTACCAATCGACCCAGCCGATGTAGGCAGACAGTATGAGCCTATTATCCGTATCAATTCTCAGTCGGGTAAGGGTGGTGCTGCGTTTGTTATGGCTAATACCTATGGCTATAAAATGCCAAAGCAAATGCACCCAGAGTTTAGCCAGCTTGTTCAGAAAAAGTGTGACGAGCTAGGCAGAGAGCTTGTACCAGCTGAGCTACTTACTATATTTGAGGATAACTACATCAACGCAGTAAGAAAATATGAGCTTGTAGGTCACCCAACAGTAGCAGAAATAGGTGAGGGTGGACATTTAATAAGAGTAACAGGTGTATTGCGTACAAATGGTGACGAGTCTACCGATGTTCAGATTTCTGGCGAGGGTAATGGTCCTATTGACGCATTTGTTCACGCTTTAGAGAGTGTTGGTGTATGTGATTATACATTTGTAGATTACGAACAGCACGCAATTTCAACAGGCTCAGACTCAAAGGCTGTTTCTTACATTCAGCTTATGACACCACAGGGCAAGCGTATTTTCGGTGTTGGTATTTCAAGCAACATCTACCGTAGCTCATTGTTTGGTGTGTTAAATGCAATCAACAGAGCTGAAAACTAAGAGTAATTAAAAATATATTTATAAATAAGCATTAAGTCCCTCGGCTTCTACATTAAATAGAAGCCGAGGGACTTATTTTATGTTAGTATTCAGCTATGCTTTTGATTATGCATTAGCGTTTTCTGTATTCTTTTTGTCTTTGAATTTTAAAGTGATATATAATGCATAAGAGCCTGAAAGAACTGTAAGTATAATGCAGGAGATAATTTGTTCATTTGCTGTTATTTCAGCTTCATTTGCAAATACACTCAGGGCATTAAATAGACTGTGTACGATAATACAAGGAATCATACTACCTGATTTATAAAAAATCATTACGCACATAAAGCCAAAGCCAATAGCATAAATAACCTGTAAAATATTTGGTAGCAATTCAGCACCCGAGCCATTAAAAAGGTTTACAATATGACCAATACCAAAGGTTACACTAGAAATTATTATAGCAGATGTAGGGTTATCCTTTAGCATAGATTTGAATAAAAATCCACGGAAAATTATTTCTTCAAGAAAGCCTACATATAGCATTGTAAGAATATAAAGCACTGCTTCAAGTACTGATAGCTTTAGGGCGATACCATACCATAAATTCATTGTAATTATAATCATTATAGGAATGTAAAACAGCATTTTTGAAGCAGGTACCTTTGATTTACAAAGTCCGTACTTTTCAGATAGTCCATTTTTTCTGATGAAAAGTAAAATAATAATTGAAAGCAATAAAGCAATAGGAAATGTAGCTATCTTTGCTATTCCAAAGGCATCAGAAATATTATCTCCTACACTGAATAAAACACAATAGAGTATAATCAATAATATCGCAAAGCTGTTTTCGTTTTTAGTATATAATTTTTTCATTCTGACTATCCCTCACAAAGCTGTTTTAAATTAACCGTTCTTCTTGTTTCTAAGAATAATAACTGATAGTGCAGAGAATATAACCAATGTACCCACAACAACCATCAGGCTTGCAAATGATGTACATTCTGTTTCGCCAAATTTGAAAACTACACCCATAGTTTCTCTTACACTGGATAAAGCCTCAGCCTGTGCCTCTGGTGGAAAGTTTACAACACTGTCTTCCATATCTCCCATAAGAATCTGTCTGAAAAGTACAGCACTGTGAGATGTTGGGAAGCACTTAACTACATACTGCACACCCTCTGGCAAATTACCAACAGGCAGGTAAATACCAGTTACAAAGCCAATCAAGGCAGAGATAACACCACTTAATGCACCATTAGCCTTTGAGCTGTTTACAAATGACACAAGGAATAAAACCATTGCTGTATTTGCAAGTGAGGTTAATATGCTTACTGCTATAAGCTGAATAATCATTAATGCACTTAATGTAATAGCCTTGTTTATAGTAAGATAAACCAGTGCAATTATAAGCACAATACCTGTCATAATAAGTCCTACAACAGCAGAGCTTATTATATAGCTTAATGTTATACTGCTTCTTGAAATAGGAGCACAGTAAAAATCCTTGAAGATTTTTCTTTCCTTATCCTGTACCATAGTGCCGAATGCACCCATTGTAGTTGTAACCGAGGTTATTGCCAGCAAGCCAGCCATAACCCAGGCACTTACAATATTTTTAGCTCCTTCAAAATCCTTAAGTGAATCAGCATATGCGTCACCTAAGAAAAGTATATTAAGACCTGCAACAATAAGTACACCTAAAAGCGAGAATATAACTGCACCCTTATCTCTGAAAAATATCTTTAAATTTCTTGAAACTAAACCACTCATACTCTTATTTCCTTTCCTGTAATTCCTATAAAGGCATCGTCCATTGTACCCTTAACAATTTCTATACTTTCGATATTATCACGAATACTATCAACTATTTTAAGTGCGTCTACTGTACTTTCTATTGTAACTACAAAAACATCAGCAGTAGTTGTAAACTCAATTTTATTTGAGTTGAAATACTCGGCAAGCCTTTTGCTGTTTTCAGGTACTATGCGTAGTGTGTTTTTAGCGTAGGTTTCTTTTAGCTGAGCTGGTGTACCCTTTGCAGAAACCTTACCGTCATCGATAACTATTACATAGTCAGCCTCAGACGCCTCTTCCATATAGTGTGTTGTAAGAAATACTGTCATATTGTTTTCTTTTTGTAGCTTTGCTATTGTTTCCCACACATTCTGTCTTGTCTGTGGGTCAAGTCCTGTTGTAGGCTCGTCTAAAAATAGAATTTTAGGTGTATTTACTAATGCTCGTGCAATATCTGCTCGTCTACGCTGACCACCCGAAAGCTTACCGTATGGTCTATCCATAAATTCTGTTATGCTTACAATTTTGCAAGCGTTTTCAACAGCCTCAGCAAGCTTTTTGCCCTTTAATCCATAAAAGCTACCACGTAGGGTTATGTTTTCTCTTACTGTCAAAATAGGGTCAAGCACACTGTCCTGAAATACAATTCCTATTCTTCTGCGTATTTCATCATCGTTTTTGCCAACTCTACAGCCGTCTACAATTATTTCTCCACTGTCAGGCTTCAGATATGTGCATATCATATCAATAGTTGTACTCTTACCTGCACCATTAGGACCAAGAAAAGCAAATAGCTTGCCCTCTTCTACATAAAAATCAATTCCCTTAACTGCCTTTACATCCTTGTATGATTTTACAAGAGATTTTACCTCAACAATCTTATTCATTTTCTGCCTCCTGCATTTCTTCAAGCTTTTTATTTATCTCGTTTGTTGCGTCTATATTCTTTGTGAATAATATAAAATGTACTGAAAAATAAACTACAAATATAATTCCTAGTGTTGCAAGTGTCCACCAAGAGAAAATTGGGAACCATTGGTACACAAAGCCACCTAAACCAAAAACTGTTGCTATTACAATTAGTAGAGCTGTAATATGACTATACATTTCTTTTTTGCTAACTATCTTATCAAATAGAAAAAGTAAAAAGCATATTACAGTGGTAACTGAAAGGTATTGCATAGTTATTGTAACATATCCAAGCTGTTCACTGGTTTTTACAACATCTGTTATAATATAAAGCATATTTAATACCATCGACATAATAGTAAATACAACGCAGTTTAGTACAAGAAAATCTTTAATTCTTTTAAACATAATTTATACCTCCTTAAACGCCAAACTTTTTCTTAAAGGCTGAAACATAGTGGCGATTGATTATGATTTTTTCACCGTTACGCATTGTAGCCTCGAATTTTCCGTTGATAAATGGGCGAACACTTTTAAGCCTTGCAATATTTAAAATACAGCTTTTGCTTACTCTTATAAACGAGGTATCCTCAAGCATTTTTTCTATAGTGTATAGCTTATGCTTACAGTCATATACATCGTCCTTTGTATATATATAGCTTTTTTCATCAACGCTCTCAATATAAAAGATTTCATCAAGAGCTATGGTATGATTACTTCCATTCTTTTCAGCCTGAATTGATTGACAGAAAATTCTAAGGGTTTCAATCAAGGTTTCTATCTGTGGAGTTTCCTCAGAATATTTCAGAGTAATCTCAGGCTCGGTAAATTCAGAGCTTTTAAAAATATTGAGCTTCATTTGTGTTTCCCCCTTTGCTGATTTTAATTTATCATATACTCAAAAACAAAGCAACAAATTTAAGGTAAGTTGCATTTTAACGGTGGTAAGGTGCATAAATACTGTTTGAAATGCATTATGTATACCTTGTACAGTATATCGAATTTTTTAAATAGATAGACACCCAAGAGCTTTTTTGATATAATAATTTTAAGGGGTTTTAAAGAACAATTATACATTATATAGTGTATTAATATGGGCGATAAAAGGAAGTGGCGACTATGGCAGAATATACAACAGGCGAAATGGCAAAGCTTTGTGGAATTACAGTAAGAACAGTTCAATATTATGACAACCGTAGTATTCTTGTTCCAAGCAGACTTACAGAGGGTGGCAGACGAGTTTACTCTGAGAACGATTTACAGAAATTAAAGGTAATTTGCTTTTTGAGAGAAATCGGAATGCCTATCAATAGTATAGGAGAGCTTTTGTCAGAGGAGGCTCCGGAAAATGTAATATCTATGCTACTTGAACAGCAGGAGAAGGCATTGACAGATGAAATCTTTGAAAAGCAGGCTCAGCTAGACACTATAAGGCAGATGACTAAGGAGATGAAAAGCTGGAAAAACTTTTCTGTTGACTCTATTACAGATATAGCTCACATTATGAAGAACAAAAAGGGCTTAAAAAAGGTAAGAGGAACAATGCTTGCAGTTGGCTTTGTAATGGACGCAATAGAGGTTTCAACCTTTATGCTGTGGATTATAAAGGGTATATGGGTACCATTTGCAATAGGTATGGTATTAGCTGTAGCTATGGGTGTATGGATTTCTTTATATTACTTTAAAAATGTAGAATATATTTGCCCTGAATGTCACAATGTGTTTCAACCATCACTTAAAGAGGCTTTCTTTGCTAATCACACACCCAAAACCCGTAAGCTGAGCTGTCCTAAATGTAATCACAAGGGCTTTTGTGTAGAAACATACCACGAGGAAAAAACAGAAAACGAAAAAGCTAATGCAGGCTCTTAAAAAGCTTTATTGTTTTCGTTGACTTTAATTATAAATAAGCTGATATAGCTTTAAAATTAGGAGTTGGCAAAAGCCAGCTCCTTTTTATTATAAAAAAATTGAAAAATTTTAAAATGTATGCACGCTATTAGCTGTGTTTAATTGTATTATATATGAAAGGGGGTAAGAGAGTGACACAAGTGCTAGATGTTAAGGAAAAGGCAGAGGAAGTATTAAAGCAATATGCCGATATGATTTATAGAATTGCTTTTCAGAATTTAAGAAATACAGCTGACGCAGAGGATATATTTCAGGAGGTTTGTATAGCCCTGTTAACCAAGAATGCCCCTATTTATGATGAGGTACATATAAAGCATTGGCTTATACGGGTTACTATTAATAAGTGTAATAACTTTAATAAGTCTGTATGGCAAAGTCGTACAGAGTCAATAAGCGACCATACCGATTTAGTTGCACCAGAAACACAGCTTGTTATGGACGAGCTTGCAAAGCTACCAAAGAAATATAGTAATGTGATTTATCTTTATTATTACGAAGAATATACAATACCAGAAATTGCAGAAATTCTGGGTAAAAGTAAAAACACAATCAGTGCACAGCTACAACGGGCAAGAAAAAAGCTTAAAAAGATACTTGAAGAGGGAGGAGAATTGTAATGAAGAAAAACATATATACTGACGGAATAAGCAGAATAAAGGCTTCTGATGAATTAATCCAAAAGGGCTTAGAGAGTATCAGGGGCAACGAGGTAAAAGAAGAGGTTATAAATTTTAAAACTGCAAAGTCAAAAAGAAATTGGATTAAGCCATTAAGTGCAATAGCAGCGTCTTTGGCAATAGTTATAGCGTTAGGCTCGGTAGGTGTTTTTACTGAAAAAGAAAGCAGTAAAAATCCTTTTGTACTTACTGCTAATGCAGAGGAGCTTAATAACGAGTCATATATTCAGATAGGTAAGCTTGAATGTCAGGGCAGAGGCTCGGCTATGGTTCAGGTAGATAAAGAAAGCGATCCTATGCTAACTGAAACTGGAGCTATCTTTGATTTTAATATAGAGTGTGTTGGTGAAAATATAGAAAGTGTAACCTATTCAGCAGATAACACCTGCTTATACATTATATACGACCATAAGGGTGTTATAGATTATGTACCTCTTACTATGGAGCAATTTATGGACGACAAGAATGTTGATACTCATAGAGGTGGATACAGACGAGTAAATGCCTGTACCTTTGATTACGATATGCAACCTCAGGGTGATGGTAAGCCTATAAAGCCTGAGGAGTACGCAGAAAAAATACCACTATGTGGTTCTTTTAAGCTACAGGAGCTTGAAGGTGTGTATATACCTAATTTTGATACAGCAGACTTTGATATAACTAATGTGTTTATTGAAGAGTTTAACAAGCGTGCTCAGGATTTTACTGTTGATGTAACTGCAAATTATACAGACGGTTCAACCTTAACTCAAACTATACAATTCAAATGTCAGAAAACAGAAGACGGAGAAGATATTTGCTTGTCTGCTATGGTAGTGTAAATTTATAGCATAGCTTTGTTGATATAACACAGGTGTATAAGGTGTTTAACATATATTTTGCGTTAGCTAACTCATAACCCCATATTTATATATAATCCATAAGAACCTCTTATCCTTAAAAGGGATAAGGGGTTCTTTATGTTGCCTTTATTGTGTAAAAAGGTAAAATTTATTATTTAAAAATTAATACTTTTTTCGTTTTATATGCTTTTATTTTGAATTTTGCTGTGCTATAATGTAATGTAAGATTAAAAATAAAAGCATAAATTTTATTGCATTATATACAATTTACTTTGTATCTTTTTGTAAATCAATCTAAGATAAATTATTTAAGGAGATTGCTATGAGAGTAGGTTTAGACGTAGGCTCAACTACGGTAAAATGTGTTGTGCTAGATGATAAAAATAATATTCTTTACAGCACATACGAACGCCACTATTCACAGATAAAACAAAAAATTGCCGATGTGCTTGCAAAGGCTAAAAGAGCAGTGCCACAGTGTGATAATTCACCTCTTGCTATTTCAGGCTCTGCCGGAATGGGTCTTGCAGAGGCTTGTGGCATTGACTTTGTACAAGAGGTTTACGCTACACGAGTAGCAACAAATACCTTTATTCCTGGTACTGATGTTGTAATAGAGCTTGGTGGTGAGGACGCTAAGATTCTATTTTTAACAGGTGGTATGGAGGTAAGAATGAACGGCTCCTGTGCTGGTGGTACAGGTGCGTTTATTGACCAAATGGCAACACTGCTTAATGTTCCTATTGAGGAGCTTAATGCTTTGGCTGCTACAAGTGAAAAAACATATACTATTGCTTCTCGCTGTGGTGTATTTGCTAAAACAGATATTCAGCCATTGCTTAATCAGGGTGCAAGAAAAAGCGATATTGCCGAGAGTATTTTTGCAGCTGTTGTAAATCAGACAGTAGCTGGTCTTGCACAGGGTAGAGAAATTGAAGGACAGGTTGTGTACCTTGGTGGTCCTCTTACATTTATGGAACAGCTAAGAAAACGCTTTGATAAGGTGCTTAAAACAAAGGGTATCTGCCCAGAAAATTCACTTTATTATGTAGCCTGTGGTGCTGCTTTATGTGCTGAAACACCTATAAGCTTTGATAAGGTTATTGCTCAGATAGATAGCTACCGTGGAAGTGGTAACTTTGCCTTTAACCCACCACTATTCAAGGCTCAGAAGGATTATGATGAGTTTATCGCTCGTCACGAAAAGGCACAGGTAGAAACAGGAGATATTACTACCTATACTGGTAAGGCGTTTTTAGGTATAGACGCAGGCTCTACTACTGTAAAGGCTGTTGTAATGGGTGAAAATGGCGAGCTTCTTACATCACGCTATTTGTCAAACAGTGGTAATCCAGTACCTATAATCAAAGACTTTTTAGAGGAGCTTTATAAACAGGCACCCGATATATATATTGCTTCATCAGCTGTAACAGGCTATGGTGAAGAAATTATCAAAAATGCATTTATGGCTGACTATGGCATAGTTGAAACAGTTGCTCACTTTACAGCAGCTAAAAAGTTTATGCCAGATGTTGAGTTTGTTATAGACATTGGTGGTCAGGATATTAAGTGCTTTAAAATACATAATGGTGCTATTGACAATATCTTTTTGAATGAGGCTTGCTCATCTGGCTGTGGCTCATTCCTACAGACCTTCGCAAATGCTCTTGGATATAATATAGAAGAGTTTTCTAAGCTTGGCTTATTTGCAAAACAGCCAGTAGACCTTGGCTCTCGTTGTACTGTATTTATGAATAGCTCTGTAAAGCAGGCACAGAAGGACGGTGCAACTATTGAGGATATTTCAGCAGGTCTATCATTAAGTGTTGTTAAGAATGCTTTATATAAGGTTATTCGAGTATCTGACCCTAAAAAGCTAGGTACAAAAATTGTAGTACAGGGTGGTACATTCCTTAACAATGCTGTGCTTCGTGCATTCGAGCAGGAAATGGGTGTAAAGGTAGTGCGTCCTACAATTTCTGGTCTTATGGGTGCCTATGGTGCTGCTCTTTATGCACAGTCTAAATATACAGAGGGCAGAAGTACACTTATAACTTTGGATAAGCTAAAAGAATTTGTTCACGAAATCAAGGTTATAAACTGTGGTGGCTGTAACAATAATTGCAGATTAACTGTTAATAAATTTTCAGATGGTAGAAAATTTATTGCTGGTAACCGTTGCGAAAAGCCTATTACTAATAAAAAGACAGACGAAACCTTAAATATATATGAATATAAGCTCAGACTTTTAAAGGGATACCAGCCAAAAGAGGGTACTCGTGGCAAAATTGGTTTACCTTTAGGGCTTAATATCTACGAAATGCTTCCATTCTGGCACGCTTTCTTTACAGAGCTTGGCTTTGAGGTGCACACATCACCAGTTTCTAACAGAAAGCTTTATGCACTTGGTCAGCAGACAATTCCTTCTGATACTGTTTGTTACCCTGCAAAGCTTATGCATGGTCATATACAGTCATTGATTAACGACGGTATAGATACAATATTCTATCCTTGCTTGTCATATAATTTTGACGAGGGCAAGAGTGATAACCACTATAACTGTCCTGTAGTTGCGTATTATTCAGAGGTTATAAACGCAAATATGAAGGATATTAAAAAGGTTAAATTTATAAACGACTATCTTGGTGTTCACCGTAAAAAGGATTTCCCTAAAAAGATGTACGAGGTGCTTAGTGGATATTTTGACGGTATAACATTAAAAGAGGTTAAGAGTGCTGCAAAAATGGCTTACCTTGAGTACGATCGCCATATGGATAAGATAAAGGCAAGAGGCGAGGCTATTATTAATCAGGCAAGAAACGAGAAGAAAGAAATTATTGTTCTTGCAGGCAGACCTTACCACGTAGACCCTGAAATTAATAAGGGTATAGATACACTTATCTCGGGCTTTAATGTAGCAATAATTTCAGAGGATGTAATTTCTGACAAGGTAGAAAAATACAAATCATCTGTACTTAACCAGTGGACATACCACGCAAGACTATATTCAGCTGCACATTATATCGCTCAGTGTGACGATATAAACCTTGTACAGCTTGTATCATTCGGCTGTGGTGTAGACGCTATTACAACAGACGAGGTAAGAGAAATTCTTGAGTCAGAGGGCAAAATATATACTCAGATTAAGATTGACGAGATTACAAACCTTGGTGCTGTAAAGATAAGATTAAGAAGCTTACTAGCTGCAATAGCAGAGCAGAAGGACAAAAAGAAAAACAATCTGAATTAATTGGAGAAGAATTGATATGGCTACTTTAAAATATGACAAAACAGGCAGATTGCTGTTTACAAAGGAAATGAAAAAAGAATACACAATTCTTTTACCAATGATGGCCAACATTCAGTTTCGTATTATGAAGGGTGTATTCGATGAATATGGCTATAATACAGAGCTACTAGAAACTGACGGCCCAGAAATTGCACAGGTTGGCTTAAAGTATGTTCATAACGACACCTGTTATCCAGCATTGCTGGTAATTGGTCAGTTTATACACGCTTTACAAAGTGGTAAATACGACCTTCACAAAACAGCACTTATGATAACTCAAACAGGTGGTGGTTGCAGAGCCTCTAACTACATACATCTATTAAGAAAGGCTCTTGCAAAGGCTGGACTTGATTTTGTTCCTGTAATTTCACTTAATGTTTCGGGTCTTGAAAGTAACCCAGGCTTTAGTCTTACACTTCCAATGATACGTAAGATAATTGGTGCGTTGGTTTATGGTGATACTTTAATGCTGTTAAGCAATCAGACAAAGCCTTACGAAATTAATAAGGGCGAAAGTATGAACCTTGTTAATGATTGGATAGGAAAAATTCTTGAGCAGTTTAAGGCAGGAAAGGGCTTTAAGCTAGAACAGCAAAGACAAAATCTTGATGAAATGGCAAGCTCATTTGCTAAGATAGAACGCAATATAGTACCAAAGGTTAAGGTTGGTGTAGTAGGCGAAATTTACGTTAAGTATGCACCACTTGGCAATAATAATCTTGAGGCTTTCTTAAATGAACAGGATTGCGAGGTTTGTGTACCTGGTATTATGGGCTTTGCTTTGTTTAAGGTTGATAACCGTTTACAGGATATTGAGCTATATGGTGGTAACAAGGCTAAGTATGCTGTTATAAAGCTACTATATAATTATCTTGAGAGTATGGAACAGCTTACTATTGAGTGTGCAAAGAAGTATGGCTTTACTCCACCGGGAAAGTATAGTCACCTAAAACATCTGGTTGACGGTGTAATAGGCTTAGGTAACAAAATGGGTGAGGGCTGGCTACTTACAGCCGAAATGCTTGAGCTTGCAGAAAGTGGATACCCTAATATAGTATGTACACAGCCTTTTGGTTGTTTACCTAACCATATTTGTGGTAAGGGTATGATAAGAAAGATTAAAGAAATCAATCCAGAAGCAAATATTGTAGCAATAGACTACGACCCAGGTGCAACAAGAGTAAATCAGGAAAATAGAATAAAGCTAATGCTTGCAGTAGCAAAGGAAAACCTACAAGAAAAGCAAAAGCCAGAAACAAATAAATCTAAAAAGGTAAAGGCTAAGGCTAAAAGCAAGGCTTAAGCTCTGTTTAGACAATACCTGAAATGATTTTTGAATAATTAAAATAAATTAATGAAAAACCCTCCCAATTAGCCTTGGGAGGGTTTCTTGCGTGAAATGTTTAGTGTAATATAAAAATGCCTACCAACAAAGCTGAGAATTTCAAGCCTGCTGGTAGGTTTATTTTTTAGTGTTTAATAAACATATTGCTTTAAAAGCTTATATTTGCCTATTATTGGTAATTCTCTTGCAGCCCCCTTTACTGCGTTTGCTATGCCTATTGAGATTAATAGCAATACAGTAAGGTTAATTAATACAGTTATAATTACTGTAAGTATTACTCCTGTCATTTCGGTAAATATAGAGTTAAACATAGCACCCATAATTATATTGAAAAATTCGAGTGCAACAAACGAAAGAAACATTGTTAAGCCCTGAATACCATGATAGCGTAAATAGCCACTGCAAGGCTTGATTATCATAGGAATAAAGAATAAAAATGGTATGTAGCTTATTAAAGCAAGATTACAGTTTTCGTCAATATCCTTCTGCTTGAATAAAGCTGTTTCATTCTTTGTATCAAAGAAAAATCTGCTCAGAATTCTGTATAGCTCACCATCAGTTGAGCCCTTAGCAGAGTCAGGAATTTCCACTTTAGTAGCTTCAGGGCTTTTAGCATTGCTTTCTTCCGGCTTAATATCAGAGGCTGTTTGCTTGCTTTCAGCTGAATTTATTTCTGCCTCAGCTTTTTCAGTTTCATTTTCTTTAGCATTAGCAGTCTCTTTAATTTCCTTTGCCTTAGTTTCAGGCTCTGTGTTAATTTCTTTTGACTTTGTATCAGAGCTTTTGTTGCCCTTTTTTATATTTGGCTTAGAGCTGTTATCCTTTGCTTTGTCTGTAACAGGATTATTTTTAGAATTGTTGTTTATAGCTGTAGTATCCTGCTTGCTATTATCTAAGGCTATTTCTTTTTTGCTTTCAGTATTTTTTACTTCGTTTTTTTCGTTACTGTTTGTTTTTATATCGTTTTTAGAAGTATCATTTTTGTTGTCTGCATTCTTTTTGCTTTGCTTGTCAGAAGCTTTTTTAGATGATCCTTTATATTCCTTTACGTTATCTTCAAGCTCGATTTTTGCAGCCTCTCTGGCTATTGTTGCTTTGTCAAGCTTTTTAAAGGACTTGGTTTTTCCGTTATCCTGCTTATCCTTTGAAATCAGCTTTTTTGTCAGGTCTTCTACTGAAAAGCTTGCAGTAGAAGTAGTGTTGTGTACATAAAAATCATCCTGTGTTACAGATGAACCACAAATAGCACAAAAGGTGCAGTTGTCGTCATTGCTGAAGCCACAGCTAGGACATTTTATCATAAAAATAACCTCCTGAATGATAATAACTTACATTAAAGCTTATGTCATAATTATAGTAAATATTTTTGTAAATGTAAATTGACTAAAGGTAGAATTTTGACAGGTGTAAAATGTAAATTTAGTGATTACTTACCTTATATATATAAGTAAATTTGATTATCTTTATGTGCTTATTAACTTGAATAAAAATGTTGTATATGTTAAACTATTTTTTATAAAGTTTTTATTTATAAGCTTCTGCTGTTTTGAGTATGTTTTTTTGTAAATCTGACTTAAATAGCAGAAAATACTTAAAGGGAGAGATGACATCTGTGATAAAACAGGAAAACAAGCTTATAAAACAGATTGTAGTTGTTTTGCTTGTGGCAACAACAATTTTGCTCACTTTTGCCTCTTGTAAAAATGAAGTGCAAGCTGTAGCTATAAGAGGCGAGGAGGATTTGAAGAATGCAAGCATAGGAGTACAGCTTGGTACAACGGGTGACCTTTATGCCTCTGACTACGAGAAGGACGGTGCTACTGTTGTAAAATACAACAAGGGTACAGATGCAGTACAGGCTTTGAAAAAGGGTAAGGTAGATTGTGTTGTAATTGATGAACAGCCTGCAAAGGCCTTTGTAAAGAAAAATGCTGATCTATCTATTCTGGATAAGCCTTTGACAGAAGAGGAATACGCTATTTGTGTAGCAAAGGAGAATACCGAATTGCTTGCACAGGTTAATGAAATTCTTGCAGAGCTTAAGTCTGAGGGTACTCTTGATAAAATTATCGGTAATTACATAGGTGATGACACAAAGGGTACATTCCAGTATACATCACCACAGGGTACAAATCGTAGCAATGGTACATTGGTAGTGGCAACAAATGCCGCATTTGAGCCATACGAATATGTAGAAAACGGTAAGGTTGTAGGTATTGATATTGATATTTCACAGGCTATTGCAGATGGTCTTGGAATGGAGCTAAAAATAGAGGAAATGGAGTTTGACTCTATTATCTCAGCAGTTTCAACAGGTAAAGCACAGCTTGGTGTTTCTGGTATGACAGTAACAGAGGAGCGTTTAAAGAATATTAACTTTACAACACCTTACACAACAGCAAAGCAGGTTATTATTGTACGTGGTGCTCAAGCTAAATCTGTAAATGGTGAAGAGGATTTAAAAAGTGCAAGCATAGGAGTACAGCTTGGTACAACAGGTGACCTTTATGCCTCTGATTATGAAGACGATGGTGCTACTGTTGTAAAGTATAACAAGGGTACAGACGCTGTACAGGCACTGAAAAAGGGCAAGGTAGATTGTGTTGTAATTGACGAACAGCCTGCAAAGGCATTTGTAAGTAAAAATTCAGATTTATCTATACTTGAAAATCCTTTAACAGAAGAGGAATATGCTATTTGTATAGCAAAGGAGAATACCGAATTGCTTGCACAGGTTAATGATATTCTTGCAAAGCTGAAAAATGACGGTACTCTTGATAAAATTATCGGTAACTACATAGGCGATGACACAAAGGGTACATTCCAGTATACATCACCACAGGGGACAAATCGTAGCAATGGTACATTAGTAGTAGCCACAAATGCTGCATTTGAGCCATACGAATATGTACAAAACGGTAAGGTTGTAGGTATTGATATTGATATTTCACAGGCTATTGCAGATGGTCTTGGAATGGAGCTAAAAATAGAGGAGATGGAGTTTGACTCTATTATCTCAGCAGTTTCAACAGGTAAAGCACAGCTTGGTGTTTCTGGTATGACAGTAACAGAGGAGCGTTTGAAGAATATAAACTTCACAACACCTTACACAACAGCAAAGCAGGTTATTATTGTACGTGACCATAGTGCTGTACCTACAAGCACAGAGGGCTCATTTATAGCTGAATTTATCGAAAAGTTTAACAGTGACTTTGTTGAAGAAAACAGATGGCAGTATATTGCAAAGGGCTTAGTTACAACACTTCAAATTTCATTCTTCTCTGCACTTATCGGTATAGTTCTTGGCTTTTTAATTGCAGTAGCAAGAGTTTCCTGTGACAAAACAGGCAAGTTTACACTTCTGAATCTGCTCTTAAGAGGATACCTTACAATTATAAGAGGTACTCCTGCAATGATTCAGCTTTTGATTATCTATTATGTAATCTTCGCAACAAGTGCTGTTGATAAGGTTTTTGTTGCTGTAATTGCATTTGGTCTTAACTCATCAGCATATATTGCAGAGATAGTTCGTTCTGGTATTATGTCTATTGATGAAGGACAGTTTGAGGCTGGCAGAAGCCTTGGCTTTAGCTATAGTCAGACTATGACAAACTTTATATTGCCACAGGCTATTAAGAATGTATTGCCTGCACTTGGCAATGAGTTTATTGTACTTATAAAGGAAACATCAATTTCTGGTTATATCGGTATTATGGATTTAACCCGTGGTGGCGACCTGATAAGAAGCCGTACATACGATGCATTCCTGCCACTTATTGCAGTAGCACTTGTATATCTTGTTATTGTAGTGGTATTAACTTCTTTGCTTGGTAAGCTGGAAAAGAGGCTGAAAAATGATGGAAAATAAAATTGATTCAATGATTCATGTTGAAAATCTAAGAAAATCCTTTGGTAAATCAGAAATTCTAAAGGGCATTACAACCGATATTCACAAGGGTGAGGTTTTGGTAATATTAGGTCCGTCAGGCTGTGGTAAGTCAACCTTTTTGCGTTGCCTTAATCTGCTTGAAACACCTACCAGTGGTAATATATATCTTGACGGTGTAGATATTACCGACCCAAAGGTTAATATAAATAAAGAACGCCAAAAGATTATGATGGTGTTCCAGCATTTTAATCTTTTCCCTAATAAAACAATACTTCAAAATCTTACTATAGCACCTATAAAGCTAAAAAAGCTTTCTGTACAGGAGGCTAACGAAAAGGCTATGAAGCTTTTAGAAAGAGTAGGCTTGTCAGAAAAGGCGAATGCTTACCCTAGCCAGCTTTCTGGTGGACAGAAACAGCGTGTGGCTATTTGCAGAGCATTATGTATGGAGCCAGAAATAATTCTGTTTGACGAGCCAACCTCGGCACTAGACCCAGAAATGGTAGGAGAGGTTCTTGAGGTTATGAAGGAGCTTGCACAGTCTGGTATGACAATGGTTTGCGTTACACACGAAATGGGCTTTGCTAAAGAGGTTGCCTCAAGAATTATATTTATAGATGATGGTGTTATTGCAGAGGACGATACACCAGAAAATATATTCAGCAACCCTAAAAACCAAAGATTAAAGGAATTTTTATCTAAAATTCTTTAATAATTTTATAAACAGTGGCTACGGTGTAAAATTAATAATAATATAAATTACTAAACAAAGTAATTGGTAATTATATCTATTTACAGTCAATAATAGCTCTTAATTGAGCTGTTATTGGCTGTTTTTTGTAATAAAAATAGCAAAATTGTAAATAATTAAAAGTTATTTTTTTACATTGCGTTCACACATTGTTCTTATTTAAGCAGTAAAATAGCACCTATTCAATTACGAGTACGAGGTACTGACTATGAAAAAATATATTTTAAAGAAAACAACAGTAGTACTGATTATAGCAAGTATGCTGTGTGCACTGCTTACAGCTGGCTGTGCTAAGACTGAAAGCAACACAAATAACAATGCTGATAATAAAGAAGCTACAACACAGGCAGTAACCGAGAATACAACAGAGAGTGCAACAGAGAACGCAACCGAGAATATAACAGAGGCTATTACCGAAGCTGTTACCAGTGCAGAGCCAAAAGAGGTTATAACAATAAAGATACCTTCATATGATAAAAATGCTGACCTTGGTATTACCGTTGACTGTACTGACAGCAATTATAAATATCTGAATGTAACTACACTTAAGGATATCGAGTATGATTATCAGCTAACAGATGAAGCTGTTAAGGAAATTTTTAACATAAGTGTTTATAATTTTTCACTTTCATCAAATATAGTTAAGCTAGACGAAAAGGTAAAGGTAAGCATACCCTATCAAGAGGGTATGTATGTTATTTATTCGGCAGACGGTGTTGGTTATGATTTAAACGCTGAGTATATTGCTGGTAAATATGTTTTTGAAACAGACACACTTGGTCAGTTTATTTTTAGTACAGAGTCAACAGGCAGAACAGAGCCTATAAAAACAGAAAATGTAGAGCTTGCAGAGCAAACTATTACAGACGAGCGTACAGGCGTACAGGTTTCAGGTATGCTACCAGTTGATGCAAAAATGAATGTTACACTAGAGGTAATCGACAGTAAGCTATTGAGTATACAAGAAAATAGCTTCTATGATGCAGAGGCAGGTATAGAACATACATTTTTAAGCGAATTCCCAAGTCTGGATAACCCTGCTGATTATTGCTATGCAAAAAAAGAGGTTGAAAACATTGCAGAGCTTATCACAGACCCTAGCTGGACAGTTTACGAGGGTATGACAGGTGGCAGACTACAGGCTTCTGTAGTATTTACAAATAACTTCGAAATCTTAGAGTTTGAGTCTGACCTAACTGTTACACTACCTTTCGATTATCGTGAGGGCTTACGCACAGGTAATGTCTCTGACGATGCTATTGTAGAGCAGTATAACTATAATACTAATAAGTTTGCTTCTCTAGAGGTTATTTCAGCAGAAGAAACAGCACAGGGTACATTCCAGTTTAAAACAAAAACACCTGGTCGCTTCTTCTTTGGTACTAAATGAAGACTCTTTTCCAGAGCGAGATAGCAGAATAATCCAAATAAAGGATTTTGAGTCTGATATAAGAGTTACACAGCCTTTTGATTATCACCATGCTTTAGATATTAGTATGGTGGGTGCAAGCAACTCTGGTAAGGCTACTGCTATTCAGTATGATTACGATAAAAGGGAATTTGTTACATTAGATGTTGTTACAGAAAAAGATACAGAAAAGGATATATTTCAGTTTATTATAAAATCACCTGATGATTTCTTTTTAGGTGGAGAAAAAAGAATAGATAGCTTTAAACTTCTATATACAAACCTAAACAAAGGATAAGTCTAATAATGGTATAAGGGAGAATTATTATGAAAAATAAAATTCTGAATAAAACAGCAGGAATAATAATTATAGCAGGTATGCTGTGTGCAATGCTTACAGCAGGCTGTACTAAAGCAGATAGCAATACAGATAATGGCCCAGCAAGTACAGAGCCTGCAACCACAGCTACGGCTATAAGTACAGAGCCTGCAACCTCAGAGGTAACCAGCCCAGCTACTACAGAGGCTACTACAGAGGCTACTACAGAGGCTACTACAGAGGCTACTACAGAAGCTGATACTACAGCTGTTACAGATAAAGTTTATCCACTAACATTAACAGTGCTACCAGAGTACATCAATAATGACCTTGGTATTACTGTTGAGTGTACTGATAGTAAGTATAAAAATTTGTATGTCGAAACACTAAAGGATAGGACAGAAAGCTTTGAAATAACTGATGAATGTATTAAAGAGATTTTTGATATTTCTGTTTGTAAGAGATTTGGAGATAGATTTACCAAGGTGGATGAAACAGTAAGAGTAAGTATTCCTTATGAAGAGGGTATGTATGTTGTTCATTCAGTGAAAAATATGCTTTATGATATAAATGCTGAATACATTGACGGTAAATATGTTTTTGAAACCGATAGAGTGGGTGCGTTTATTATGAGAACAAAGCCAGTAGGCAGAACATCACCTACAAAAACAACTGAATTTACCTACAAAGAGCAAACCTTGGTTGATGAGGTTACAGGTATAAAGGTGTCTGGTAATATACCTGTTGGTGCCGAGATTGATACTACTATGTATATTATTGACTGTGCTTCATTTAGTGATAACTGGGATTGTAATATAATGGAAAATGATTATCCTGAATATACCAATGTAATGGAGTATTACACTGAATATGAATATGAAAAAAAGGTTGAGAATATCGGTAAGATACTAAAAGACAAGAACTGGAGTAGCTATGAGGGTTCTCCAGGTGCTAAGATTTTCATAGAGATAACCATTATAAAGGATTATGAAATTATTGATTTTAATTCAGATATGACAGTTACCTTGCCATTTGATTACCATGCTGGATTAGTCAGAGGTGGTATTAAAGACGGTCCAAAGGCTGTACAGTATGATTATAGTAACAAAAAGTTTATAAATCTTGATATTGTTTCGGCAGACGCTACTCCAAAGGGTGAGTTCCAGTTTAAAATAAATGATGTTGGTTGCTTCTTCCTTGGTGGAGCTTCAAACGTAGAACAGATAGTTGAGCGTTATGATAGAATATAACGAGAATAAAAGAGGTATCAAGCTATGAGAAATATACTTAAGAAAACAGCAGGTGTGATTATTACAGTAAGTATGCTTAGTGCAATGCTAGCTGGCTGTGCTAATACTGCCAACACTAATGTTGACAACACCAATGTTGACAACACTAACGTTGACAATACTAACGCTGACAATACTAATGTTGATAGCACTGATGTTGATAACACTAATGTTGACAACACTAATGCTGATAACACTAATAGTAATATAGAAGCTAGTGCTGATAGTGATACAGAGACTGATTTTGATAATAGTAAAAAAACTGTAGACCCTTCAACAGGTAAGGTTGTTCTTGAGCTTAATGGTGTTTCAGTTGAAGGTACAGACAATAACTATGAATCTATTTCTGCATACAGTGTTCTTGATGATGATACCAAAGGTACAATAGTTTACGAAGAGGTAAAGGATATTATTTGTATTTCTATGAGATATGTGAATTATGCCTTAGCTGTTAATAGCTATACACAAGAGCCAGAAACTAAGCTTGCCGAAAAGGTAAAGGTAAGTATTCCTTATGAAGAGGGTATGTATATTCTTGCCAACGAAAATGGTGTTGCCTATGATATTCCAGCCGAGTATATCGATGGCAAGTATGTGTTTGAAACAAATAGGCTAGGTGAATTTATAATCAGCACAGTATCAACAGGCAAAACAGAGCCTACCAAAACGGAAAATGTAGAGCTTGCACAGCAAACCATTACAGACGAGCGTACAGGTGTAACGGTGTCTGGTATGTTACCTGTTGACGCAAGACTGGGAGTTTCATTATACTGTATGGATGATACTGATGCATCGCACGTTATAGACTGGGCAACCTGCTACGAGGATGTCTATCAAAAGACTCCTGAGCTACTTGAATATATTATTGTAGATAATACTAAAACCAGAATAGAGGAAATGATTAATTACGAAGGCTGGGGAGAGGAAGAGTATGTTTCAAATGGTGCTAAAATAGGTGGAGCTATAAACTTTATAAAGGATTTTGAGGTTCTTGATTTTGAGTCTGATATAACAGTTACACTTCCTTTTGATTATCATTATGCTTTAGATATTAGTATGACGGGTGCATGTAGCCCTGGTGAGGCTACTGCTATTCAGTACGATTACGATAAAAGGGAATTTGTTACACTTGATGTTGTTCCAGAAAAAGATACAGAAAAGGATACATTCCAGTTTACTGCAAAATTCCCTGGTGAATTCATCTTAGGTGGAGAATACAGGATAGATGAATTTAAGCTTCGATACACAAATCTTAATAACGGTGAATATCTTAATAACGGTGAATATTGAAAATGTTATGAGGAGAATTATTATGAAAAATAAAATTCCGAATAAAAAAGCAGGAACAATAATTATAGCAGGTATGCTGTGTGCAATGCTTACAGCTGGCTGTACTCAGGCTGATAGCAATACCGCTACTACAACTACTATAGCTGATACAGCCTTTGAGCTTGTTGAAAACCCAGAGTTTGATGGATCAGGTGTTTCAATTGAAGGCAAGAGTGATTATGGTGAGGCTTATGCAACCAGCCTGGCTGAGCTGGTTAATAATGAAAGCTCATGGTACTATGGAAGTAAAATAACCTATGAAGAAATAAAGGATGTTATTACTATTTCTGCTGAAAATGTTGGGGATGATGATGTTCTTGATGAAAAGGTAACGGTAAAGCTTCCTTATGAAAAGGGTATGTATATTCTTGCCAGCGAAAATGGTGTTGCCTATGATATTCCAGCCGAGTATATTGATGGCAAGTATGTATTTAAAACAAATAAGCTGGGTGAATTTGTAATCAGCACAGTACCAACGGGCAAAAAAAAGCCTGCCAAAACTAAAAGGGTAAAGCTTGCACAGCAAACTATTACAGACGAGCGTACAGGTGTAAAGGTGTCTGGTATGTTGCCTGTTGATGCGAAAATGGAGGTTTCATTATACTGTATGGATGATACTGACGCATCGCACGTTATAGAATGGGCAACCTGCTACGAGGATGTCTATCCAAAGACTCCAGAGCTACTTGAATATGCTATTGCCAAGGATACTGAAACCGATATAGAGGAAATGATTAATTACGAAGGCTGGGGAGAGGCAGAGTTTGTTTCAAATGGTGCTAAAATAGGTGGCTCTATAAACTTTATAAAGGATTTTGAGGTTCTTGATTTTGAATCTGACATAACAGTTACACTTCCTTTTGATTATCACCATGCTTTAGATATTAGTGTGTTGGATGCAGATTACCTTGGTAAGGCTACTGCTATTCAGTATGATTACGATAAAAGGGAATTTGTTACACTAGATGTTGTTCCAGAAAAAGAAACAGAAAAGGATACATTCCAGTTTACTGCAAAATTCCCTGGTTATTTCTTTTTAGGTGGAGAAGAAAGAATAGATGACTTTAAGCTCCTATATACAAATCTTAATAACGGTGAATATTGAGAATGTTATGAGGAGAATTATTATGAAAAATAAAATTTCGAATAAAAAAGCAGGAAGAATAATTATAGCAGGTATGCTGTGTGCAATGCTTACAGCTGGCTGTGCGAATTCTGATAGCAACACAGGTAACAACGCAGAAAATAAAGAAGCTCCAACACAGGCTGTAACAGAGGCTGTAACCGAGGCTACAACCAAAGCAAGGCTAAAAGAGCCTGCAACAATAAAAATACCTTCGTTTGAAAAAAACGCTGACCTTGGTATTACTGCTGAATGTACTAATGGTGATTACAGATATTTGAATGTAAGTACACTTAAGGATAGAGAAATTGCATACGAATTAACTGATGAATGTATTAAAGATACTTTTTACATTTCTATTGGTTGTATAGACTATTCAGATGTAGTTGAGCCTGACGAAAAGATAAAGGTAAGCATACCTTACGAAGAGGGTGTGTATATAGTTCATTTAGAAGACGGTGTTGGCTATGATGTAAAAGCTGAGTATATTGATGGTAAGTATGTGTTTGAGACTGATTCGCTTGGCTCGTTTGTTATAAGAACAAAGCCAGTAGGCAGAACATCACCTACAAAAACAGCATTTTTTACACTGGAGGAGCAAACTCTGGTTGACGAGATTACTGGCATACAGGTAACAGGTAAGCTACCAGCTGGAGCAAAGATAGAAACCAGTATGTACATTATTGATGACGAAGTTATAATGAACGACAGATGGAATCCTCCATATCCAATAGAGGGTGATTACCCTGAATATTCTAATGTAGTTGAGCATTACATAGTAGACGAATACGAAAAAAAGGTTGAAAATATTGCAAAAATAATCAATAAAAGGGACTGGGCACAGCTTGAACCATACTTTGGTGGTAAGCTAGCTATAGATATATATTTTATAAAGGATTATGAGATACTGGATTTTGAGTCAGACCTTACAGTTACACTGCCATTTAATTATCGTCGTGGCTTAGCTACAGGTGGCATTAAAGACGAGGCTATAGCTGTACAGTATGATTATGACAAAAGGGAATTTATAAATCTTGAGGTTCTTTCTGCTGAGGCTACAGCAAAGGGTATGTTCCAGTTTAAAACAAAATCTACTGGATGCTTCTTTGTTGGTGGCAAGGTAGATATAAATCGCTTGGTAACCTACTATAAAAATCAGGGATAAAGCATAAAATGCAAGGCTGATTTTGCTATAATAACGTTGAAAGAGGAATTAAGGCTATGAAAAATACATTTAAGAAAGCATTAGGTATAATGCTGGCAACAAGCATTATCTGTACACTTATGGCAACAGGCTGTGTACCATCAAATAGTGATAAGGATAAAACCACTGCAACAGAAAATCCAACAGCTGAAATGACAACAGCTACAGAGCAACCAACAGACGAGTCTACATTTGCAACTGAAGAAACAGCAACTGAAGAGGCTACAACTGAAGAGGCAACTGCTGAAGAGGCTACAGACCAACAGCAAACACAGCAGGAGCAGACATTTCAGGTTGAAGCACAGCAGGAGCAACCAGCTGAACAAACAACAGCAACAGAGGCTCAGACAGCTGAAGAGGATACAATCCAAGAGCAAACACTTACTGATGAAGTTACAGGCGTACAGGTAACAGGTAAGCTACCTGTTGGAGTAGAGCTGGTAACAAGTACATATATTATGAGTACTGTTGACTTTTATGATGAAAGATTAGAGCCCCCATATACAGTAGAGGGAGATTATCCAAAGCGTACAGGCTCAATAGAACAGTATTACGATCTTTGCAAAGAAAGAAAAACTGAGAATATTGCTAAAATAATGAATAATAAGGATTGGGCACAGTGGGAAGGCTATGCTGGTGGTATGATTAATATTCAGCTGTATCTTGTAAAGGATTCAAAAATTCTTGAATCTGTGCCAGAGTCAGAGCTGACAGTTACTATGCCATATAATTATCGTCGTGGATTGGTTACAGGTGGTATTACAGGAGAGGCAAGAGCTATAAACTATGATTACGATGATAAAAAATTTGTAAAGCTTGAGATTATTCCTGCCGAGTCTACAGCAGAGGGTACATTCCAGTTTAAAACAAACTCTCTGGGTCGTTTCTTTATCGGTGGCGATACACAGATAACTGATATTATGAACTTTTATGAAAGTATGTAAGATTACAAATAATAAAATTAGTTTTAATTAACGAGGTGTTAACACTATGAAAAACACATTTAAGAAAACCGTAGGTGTAATGCTTGCTTCGAGTATTATATGTGCTTTTATGGCTACAGGCTGTACAGCTTCTGAGAGTGGTGAGGTTAAAAGCACTACACCAGATACTAAGCTTGAACAGCAAGCTCCTAGTGAGGCTGAAAGTGATACAAAAGAAATTAAGCTTGAACAGCAAACACTTATTGATGAAATTACAGGTGTAGAGGTAACAGGTGAGCTACCTGTTGGAGCAGAGATAGTAACAACAACAAGTATTATGAGTACTATGGACTTCTATGGTGAGCGATTAGAGCCTCCATATACAGTAGAGGGAGATTTTCCAGAGTGTACAGGTTCAATAGCTGGTTATTTAGCAACCCTACCAGACCAAAAAGCTAAAAACATTGCAAAAATAATGAATATGAAGGATTGGGCACAGTGGGAAAGCTATGCTGGTGGTATGCTTCATACTCAGATATATTTTGTGATAGATTCTGAAATTGTTGAGTTTGAATCTGATCTTACAGTTACCCTGCCATATAATTATCGTCGTGGATTAGTTAATGGTGGTATTACAGATGAGGCTACAGCTATACATTATGATTATGACAATAAGGAATTTGTAAAGCTTGAGCTTGTTTCTGTTGAAGATACACCTAAGGGTATGTTCCAGTTTAAGACAAAGTCTTCTGGTCGTTTCTTTATTGGTGGCGAGTCATACACAACTAGAATGATTGATTTTTATGCAAATCAAGAAGAAAATTCAAACACATAAAATAATAACGTTAAACGAGGTATTAAAGCTATGAAAAATATATTCAAGAAAACAGCAGGTACAATTCTTGTTATAAGTATTATTTGCACAGCTATGGCAGGCTGTACAGCGTCTGATAATGGTAACGATAAAAGCAATGCAACAGAAAAAGCAACACAGGCTGTTGCTAATGAGCAAACCAAAACAGAGCATACTAAAACAGAGCCAACTAAAACAGGAGCGTTTGTAATTAAGGCAGGCCCTTATGAGGATGTTGAAGACCTTGGCATTACAGCAGAAACTACAAACAGCAATCATCGCTATCTTGACACAATCAGTGTAAATGGCGAGTACTGGTCATCATATAGCCCTATAATAGACGAAGAAAGTGGCATAAAGGATATTTTTAAAATTCTTATGGGCTATAAAGTAAACGAGCCTGACGAAAATGGAGTTTTTGAATATTCTGAAACTGACCTTGGCGAAACAGTAAAGCTAAGTATTCCTTATGAAGAGGCTGGTATGAATGTGCTTTGCTGTAAGGACGGCATTGCATATGATGTTAAGGCAGAATACATAGATGGTTGCTATGTTTTTGAAACCAGCCAGCTTGGTGTATTTATGATGACTACAAAATCAACAGGTAGAACAGAGCCTGTAAAATCAGAGAATTTAGAGCTTGCACAGCAAACTCTTGTTGATAAAATAACAGGTATAGAGGTATCAGGTATGCTACCTGTTGGTGCAGAAATGAAGGTTTCAATGGCATTCTTTGGTGATCATAGAGTATGTGCAAATTATTCATATCCTACAAGTGGAACCTTAGAGGAGGACTATCCAGAGTTAGATGATATATCAGAATTCTACTATACTTTAGATCAGGAAAGAGACGTTAATAAAGATGCAGGCAAAATTGGACTAACAATCAGTAAAGAGGGCTGGACATCTGGACGTATCGGCACAGGAATGGATAGCACACTTGAGGCAAGAATAACCTTTATAAAGAATTTTGAGATTCTTGATTTTGAGTCTGATTTGACTGTTACACTTCCTTTTGATTATCGAGAGGGCTTGATTAAGGGTAGCTGTATAAGCGAAGCTATTGCAAAGCAATACGATTATGATAGCAGAGAGTTTATAGATCTTGAGGTTATTCCTAAGGAGAGCACAAAGGAGGGTACATTCCAGTTTAAAATTAAAACTCCAGGACAGTTCTTCTTTGGTGATGAAATTCCTTTGAACAGCAATGTTAAAGCATATATGGATAATAAGAACAAGCAGTAAATACTACTTGATATAGCAAAAAGCTTTAAAAGCCAACCTTAAATTGCAAAAGTGATTTAAGGTTGGCTTTATTTTGTATTTATAGCTTTGAAAATGGAATATTAAATATAGTGATAATAGAAAACACAAATTTGGGTTTGTCGGTGAGTTACGGATTAGCACAAACCAAAACTTGAAGTTTGGGTAAAGCCTTTTCAAAGGCTTTTGGGGTTAAGGGGTGAAACCCCTTATGGGTTTTTAGGGCGAAGCCCTATATGCACTAACCTAAATTAAAGGCGTACATCTGCATACGAACACCCTTAGGACGTTTTTCAACATGACAATTTTCAGAAATATTTATAAAATTATTTACAAAATCAAAATCACTTATTTTCATAAAGCACATTAA
>JAXJTP010000072.1:0-12776 GCA_036309525.1 Acutalibacteraceae bacterium
ACCAACCACATAGTGGTTGGTTACGCAATCAATTTGCTTCGCAAATTGGTTGCATCTTTTGAAAAAGTTTAATCAAAACTTTTAAGCTGTCTTTCCTTTGGTGTGAGCGTTAGCTCACACCTACAAACCCAAATTTGTTGAGCCTTTAATTAGAAATTAGTAGTTATAGCCAAGGTCAAATGCCTTTTTATTCATTTCGATAAAACGCTCTGCTACTGTGTTTTCAATAGCCTTAATCCAACGTTCGTATGGAATATCAAACTGCTTTGCAGCCTTACCCATAAGTACAATATTTACAGCCTTTGATGAACCAGCCTGCTCAGCAAGAGTAAGTGCGTCAAGAGCCTCTACATTCAAGCCCTTTGCAGTAAGCTCATCAAGAACATTAACAGGGTATTCAGCAGAACCAATAATTACAGGCATAGGGTCAATTTGCTGTGTATTAACAACAATCAATCCGTCCTTCTTTAAATATTTAGCATAACGGGCAGCCTCTAGCTTTTCGAATGAAATTATTATATCAGCCTCACCCTCTGTAATAATAGGAGAATAAACCTTTTCACCATATCTTACATAGGTTACAACAGAGCCACCACGCTGGCTCATTCCGTGTACCTCTGATACCTTTACATCGTAGCCCTCATCCATAAGCAAGCGTCCAAGAAGCTTTGAAGCAAGCAGACTTCCCTGTCCACCTACACCTACTATCATAATACTTGTAGTTTTCATTTGTAATCCTCCTTAAACGATAGCGTCAAAAGCACAAAGCTGTTTACATACGCCACAGCCAACGCAAAGTGTATTGTCGATTTTAGCCTTACCGTCCTTCAGGCTGATTGCAGGGCAACCAAGACCCATACAACGCTTACAGGATTTACACTTGTCAGACTCTACCTTAAGAGCTGGCTCGTGCTTAACAGATTTTAGCAGTACACAAGGTCTGCGTGAAATAATTACAGATGGCTCCTCTACAGCAAGCTCCTCTTTAATAGCTGTCTGACAAGCCTTTAGATCATAAGGGTCTACAACTCTTACTCTGTTAATACCAAGAGCCTTACATAGAGCCTCTAAATCAACCTTAGCAGCAGGGTCGCCCTTTATGTTATAGCCTGTTGTAGGGTTCTGCTGATGTCCTGTCATACCTGTAATTGAGTTATCAAGAATAATAACTGTTGAGTTTGTTGCGTTGTAGGCAACGTTTACAAGGCTTGTCATACCAGAGTGCATAAAGGTTGAGTCACCAATAACTGCAACTGATTTCTTCTCTGCTTCTGCACCTCTTGCAGTGTTAAAGCCGTGTAAGCCAGAAATAGAAGCACCCATACATAGTGTAGTATCAAGAGCAGAAAGTGGAGGCACTGCACCCAATGTGTAGCAACCAATGTCACCGTGAACAGTAATCTTATTTTTAGCAAGTGTATAGAACATACCACGGTGTGGACAGCCTGCACACATCATAGGTGGACGGTTAGGAATAACAGAATCAGCACTTACACCGTTTTTGTCATCCTTACCAAATGCCTTAGCGATTGTCTGCTGTGAGAATTCACCTAAAATTGAGAATACGTCCTTACCAATAACCTCAATGCCAAGTGCCTTAACGTGATTTTCGATAATTGGGTCAAGCTCCTCGATAACATAAAGCTTTTTAACCTTTGAAGCAAAATCCTTAATAAGCTTTACAGGAAGTGGGTTTGGCATACCGATTTTTAAAATGCTTACATCGTCGCCTAAAACCTCTTTAACATAAAGGTATGAACAGCCTGATGTAATAATACCGATTTCGCTTGAGTTCATTTCAACTGTGTTGTAAACGCAATCCTCAGCTAGCTCTGTAAGAGCCTGTGTACGCTGTTCAACAACAGGATGACGCTTCATAGCGTTGCCAGGCATCATTATGTATTTCTGTGGGTTTTTCTCGTAATCCTTTAGTACTGCTGGAATTTTGTCGCCAAGCTCAACAACAGACTGGCTGTGAGCAATACGGGTGCACATTCTTAGCAGTACAGGTGTGTCGTACTTTTCTGATAATTCAAAGGCAGACTTTGCAAAATCGTAAGCCTCCTGAGAGTCGGCAGGCTCTAGCATAGGAACCTTTGAAGCAATAGCATAGTGACGAGAATCCTGCTCGTTTTGTGATGAATGCATAGCAGGGTCATCAGCAACACATATTACCATACCACCATTTACACCTGTGTAAGAAAGTGTAAACAATGGGTCTGCAGCAACGTTCAAGCCAACGTGCTTCATAGCACAGGCTGAGCGAGCACCAGCAAGGCTGGCACCAAAGGTAACCTCGCAGGCTACCTTTTCATTAGGTGCCCACTCTGAATGTATATCGTCATATTTTGATAGAAATTCGGTAATTTCTGTTGATGGTGTACCAGGGTAGCTTGAAACCACACCAAGACCACCGTCGTAAAGACCACAAGCAACTGCCTGATTACCGATCATAAGCTTTTTCATATTGTAATTCCTTTCGTTATATATTTTAGTTATATCTAATCTATGTTATTAAATAGAATAAATTGTATTGTTTCAGCTATTAAAAGTCATCGCTATGTATAAATTTAAAGTCGTTTGCAATTATCATATCAAGAAATTCATCAAAGCTGTTTGCAATAACCTTTAATTCATCAGGGTCGTGTAAATATCTTACAATCTGTCCCTTTGTACCCTTTTCAGATGGTGTAAAGTCAATATAAAGCGTTGAGGTACCACCGTTATTCATACAGTCAGAAAAATTAAGCCATTTTAATTTTTCTGCGTCTGTTTGTATTTTATCATCTATAAACGGACCATAATCCTCGTCAGGCTCTTCTAAAAAGTAATAGAACAAATCTTCAAAATATAAGGCAGAATCCTTATTTTTTATTATATCATTTGCAGAAAACAGATAGTATGGATATTCACCATTACTAACATCAGAGCCGAAGAAATAATGTGTTACCTCTTCATCTCCATATTTTCTCCAGTAGGTACCATCTATTGCCTCTAAAATTTCCATAAGGCTTTCAGGGAATTCAGGATATTCCTTTAATAGTAGCTGTTTATCCTCGTAGGATATACCGTGTGCTATTTCTATAAGGTGCTCCCACTCCTTTGATAAGCCCTTTTCAGCGTATGCCTCTTTCAGCTTTTCAATATATTTATTACCACTCATTTTTTCATCTCTATAAATACTGATTATGATTTATTTTGTGAATCAACAAGTCCCTCTCCACCGTATAGCTTTCTTAGCTTTGGCTTTTCGATTTTACCTGTTGGATTTCGTGGTACATCTGCAAAAATAATACGTCTTGGACGCTTGTAACGAGGTAGCTCAAGACAGAAATCGTTAATTTCTTCCTCTGTGCAGGTCATATCTGGCTTAACCTCGATAATTGCAGTAGCAATTTCGCCTAAACGAGGGTCTGGCAAGCCTATAACTGCAACATCCTTTATTTTGTTGTAGCCTGCAAGGAAGTTTTCAATCTGTACAGGATATAGGTTTTCACCACCTGTTATAATAACATCCTTTTTACGGTCAACAAGATAAATAAATCCGTCCTCGTCCTGCATAGCCATATCACCAGAATATAGCCAACCGTCCTTTATTGTAGCCTTTGTAGCCTCTTCGTCACGGTAGTAGCAGGTCATAACACCAGGGCCCTTTAAGCAAAGCTCGCCAACATCTCCCTGCTGTACTGTAACACCGTCTGGGTCAACAATTTTAACCTCCCAGCCATAGCCAGGCACACCTATTGCACCAACCTTGTGCACATTTTCAACACCAAGATGAACAGCACCAGGGCCAATAGACTCTGACAAACCGTAGTTTGTGTCGTACTGATGATTTGGGAAATATTCAAGCCAACGCTTGATAAGGCTTTGTGGTACAGGCTGTGCACCAATGTGCATTAATCTCCAGTTTGAAAGGTCGTAGTCAGAAAGCTTTACCTCGCCTCTGTCAAGAGCGTTTAATATATCCTGTGCCCAAGGTACAAGCAACCATACAATAGAGCATTTTTCAGAGCTTGCTGCCTCTAAAATATTCTTAGCCTTAGTACCCTTTAGAATTACAGCCTTTGAGCCTGTAAGCAGGCTACCAAACCAATGCATTTTAGCACCTGTATGGTAAAGTGGTGGAATACATAGGAAGCAGTCGTCCTTTGTCTGGCTGTGATGATTTTGCTCAACACGACAGGAATGAATTAAGCTTTCGTGATTATGTAAAATAGCCTTTGGAAAGCCTGTTGTGCCAGATGAGAAATAAATAGCTGCGTCATCAGACTCCTCTAGTGTACACTCTGGGAAGTTACCAGAATGCTCAGATACCAAATCACGGTACTCCTCTGCAAATGCAGGACAGCTACCACCATAATAGATAAGAGTACACTTTTTAGAAACTCTGTTTGCAATGCTCTCTACACGACCAATAAATTCTGGGCCGAAGATAAGCACATCAGCCTCTGCAAGGTCAAGACAATATTCAATTTCGTCTGGTGAATATCTGAAATTAAGTGGTACAGCTAAAGCACCAGTTTTCAATATTCCAAAATAGATAGGCAACCACATAAGGCTATTCATAAGAAGAATAGCAACCTTTTTGCCCTTGCCTATTCCGTTTTGCATAAGCATATTGGCACAACGATTAGCCTTTTCGTTGAATACCTGCCAGGTAATCTCTCTGCGATAATGTGGAATACGATGAGTAGGCTCAACAAGCTCGTACTCATTCCATGTTAATCTGCGAGTTTCTGGTTGCTCAGGGTTAATTTCTACCAAAGCAACGTCCTGTGGGAATTCTCTGGCATTTTTTTCTAATAAATGAACAATAGTCATAATACTAACCTCTTTAATAAAAAGTGGTAATATTTTAACATTTTAAAGCATAAAAGTCAACCGTTTAAACAAACAAAATTAATAATTATGTATGATATTGTAAAATTCGCTTTAATTAAGTGATGAAAATAAATTTATGAGAATAAAGTAAAGGATAGGTAAAGGCAGGTAAAAAATCTGAAAACCTCTTTATTTTTTGATTTATTGTTATATAATATTATCAAGGATGGTGGTATTTATGATAATCAGTGACAAAATCAGGCTGTACAGAGCAAAGGCTGAGCTATCACACGAGGCACTTGCAGAAATGCTTTTGGTTGATGCTGAGGCTGTAAGGCTGTGGGAAGAGGGCAGGGCTTTTCCTGATAATAGTCAGCTTGCAAAATTAAATGAAATATTAGGTATTTCTGATAACGAAAATCCAGACAACAGCCCTGTTGCCACAGAAAAAAGCCCATGTGCAAACGAGGTGTTCACCTTTAAATATTCAGATGAGGATTTGTTTGAGGTGAATAAAGTAACTACACGAAATATCTTTAAAAGGTTTCTGTTGCTTTCTGCTTTTCTTCTTGCTTTTTTGATTTTATTTATCATCAATAACTCATCAGAGTTTGAAATAGGATTTACAGCTGGTATGCTTGTAATGACAGCTATTATATTGTTCATGTTTCGTAAAATCAATAAAAACAGCTGGAAAGAAAACTTAAAATATATTTCTGAACAAACCTATGAATACAACGTATATGATGATCACATTATTGTAAATATACATAAGGACGCAGAAAGCTTCAGCAGAACAAAAATCTTATTTTCAGACGTTACGCTTGTACAGGATTTAGGAAGATTTTTTACTATTGTATATGCAAATAAGGTTTATGTTATAAGAAAGGCAGACCATAAACAGGAGTCTGTGCTATATAATTTTCTTGAAAATCACCCAAAGAAAAAGACCTTAAAGCGTGGTAAAATAAAATACAGAGCACCTAAAAATGAAAAAGCAGGTACAGCTGGTATAAAGAAATTAATGACAATTTCCAGAGTATTATTCTGGGCGTCTGTTATTTCGTTTTTTGCGTTTGCAGGCTGTGTGTCTCATTTGTCCAGTATTAATGGTATGGATTTTGAGAATATGTGGATTGGTTTCCTCTTTCTGCCAATATCTGTTGCAAGTGCAATAATTTCTATTATTCTTAAAGCTAAAGGGCAAAAAACTATGGTGCGTATTATTTTTAGCATTATAATAGCCTTTTACCTTTCAGCTTTTGGCTCAACCAGCTTTATGGAAAAGACTCTATATAACGAAAGTGATGACACGCTTGTTCTGATGGCTGAAAAATATATTGAAACAGATATTCCTGAATATAAAAAAATAAAAACTGTTGACATGGTTGGATTTGACCCTGAAGGCACTAATGAGAATATAACCTATACAGAAAGTGAGGTTTTCTTTGAGAAGGATAAGGTAGAGGACTTTGAAAATCAGCTAGTTAACAATGAAAATTGGCTTTCAGAGGTACCAACCAATCTCAAAGGTATGATGTCACAATACTATCGCTTTGTAACCTATGATTATGCTATGATTTATAATATGAGTAGCAAAGAGGCTAACACTTTGCCTGATGAAGCTGGGGAATATCAGTGCTTAAATATACTCTATGATGTTGACCAGAATAAAATGACAATAATAGAATATCAGCTAACATATAAAGAATAAAATTTAATGCAGTAGGCTTTTGCTTACTGCATTTTTGCTTTGAATACCAGAGGTTGAACAAATTTGGGTTTGTCGAGCTAACGCACAAACGCTGATAGAGAAAAACGTAAAGTTTGGGTCCAGCCTTTTCAAAGGCTGGCAGGTCAAGGACGGAGTCCTTGTGGGTTTTTAGGGCGAAGCCATAAACGCATAATCGTCTTTTTAAAATGCCGTTTTCAACGGCATTTTAGGAATTAACGAGAAGTTAAAGGGCTTTGCCCTTTAAAATCCCACGAGGGCTTTACCCAAACTTCAAGTTTTGGTTTGTGCTAATCCGTAACTCCCCGACAAATCCAAATTTGATTACACCAAAACACATTTTAACCTCTGCTACTCGCTTTGGATATATTGCTTTTCTGACTAACACTTAGCGTAAATATAATGCACATCATTACAAGTGCAATACTACCTATGTAGCTATTGCATACTATTGGTATATTGCTTTGTGAATTATAGGTAGCCTGTGATGGAGTATAAAAGGTAAATACTATAGCTGATATAATAGCCGATATTACCCCCTGTGCTAAACGGTACAGGGTGAATTTTGTTTTAGGGATATTTATAGACGAGGTAAGCGAATACACCTGAAAATGAACACATATTCCTCCCCAGCCGAGTGCAAAGGCAGTAAGCCATAACGGTGCAGAAAGGTCACAGCAGGAGCTACAGCCCTTTGTAACCTCCCATAATGAATTTAAAATGCTATGGCTTATATTTTCAGGAATACCCAAAGCACCAAGCAGAATTATAAGGTAGTCTATTATGTGTAAATCCTCGCATAGACCAAAAAAGCTTGAAAATATAATAACCATACCACACAGTAAAAATATACTGTGAATACCACTTTCTGTAGCCTCTACAATAGCATTGCTTAGTGGTGCTATTGTAGCCTTGTTTTTGCTAATTGGTATATATTTAAGCTTTCTGCAAGCAAAAATCCCCAGTATTATCTGGGCTACAAGCTGGCTTGCCCATAGTATAAGTCCTGTTGTAACGCTGTTGTAAAGTGTGCCACCAACTACACACACCACAAAGCCAGGGCCACCACCAACCAAAAACATACTAAGAGCCTTAGCAGTGTCAAGGTCGATTTTATTTTCATTGTAAAGCGTAGCCACACCCTTTGCACCAACAGGAAATCCACCACACATTCCTAGTAAAATTACACCTCCTGTTGCTCCACCAGTGTGAAAAATTCTTTTTGTTACAGGTGAAAGGTACTTGCCTATAATATCGGCAAAGCCACCTGTTACAATAAAGGCTGAAAGCACCATAAACGGGAAAAGCGATGGTATTAAAATATTTCCACAGTACAAAAGCCCTTGCAATGCACCTGTTGTCATAAGTATCACCACTTTAGCATAATTTTTTAACACACCATATTTATATGGGTGCTGTGGTGTTTAATATGCGTTGTAATAGATTTTATGGGTGGTGAATTTGTGGGTAACGATAACGAAAAAAAGGCGAAAAAGCTACCCTCTTTTTGTAAGGATATTATGAGCATATCGCCATATTTAGAGTTTAGCAGTAACAAGGAGGTTATCCTTGATGGCTGTAAGGGTATACTTGAGTATCAGTCTGAAATTATCAGAATTAATACAAATAAAATGGTAGTTGCGTTTAAGGGCAGAGGCTTGAATATAAAGTGCCTTACAGCCTCATCGGTTGTAATTTCGGGATATATAACCTCTGTTGAGTTTTTAAGGTAGGTGCTTGCTGATGGTAAGTAGATTTTTAAGATGGTTAAGGGGCTATGTTGTTTTTGCGATTGTGGGTAAATATCCCGAAAGGCTTATAAATCTTGCAACAATGGCTAATATAACTATTATTAACCCTGTTGGAGAAAAGGGTAAAATTACTGCACAGGTATCTATTGACGATTACAAAGCCCTGTGTGCTATGCGTAAAAGAGCTATGGTAAGGCTACGTATAGTAAAAAAGTCGGGCTTACCGTTTACGCTACATAAAAATCGCAAAAGAAAGGGCTTGCTTGTGGGAGTAGTGCTGTTTATAGCTATTACGAATGTGCTGTCTATGTTTATATGGAATATTGATATTATAGGCAATGACACCGTAAGCGTATATCAAATGCAACAATGCTTAAAAGATAATGGCGTTTATGTGGGTGCATATAAGGGCGATATAAATGTTTCTAGTGCAGAAAGAAATTTTGCCTTACAGCTTGGCAAGGTAGGGTGGATGTCGGTTAATATTCAAGGCTCAACTGCTACTGTACAGCTTAGCGAAAGCTATGCAATACCAGAAATTGTAGACAAAACAAGCCCCTGTAATCTGAAGGCTACAAAAACAGGTCAGGTGCTGAAAATGGATATACGACAGGGAGAAAACTACGCAAGCGTAGGTGACGGTGTAGCAAAGGGACAATTACTTGTAAGTGGAATTGTAAGGATAGGAGATACAGGTAAATCACGCTTTGTACGTAGCGAGGGAGAGGTTTATGCTGGTGTGCATTCAAGCGAAAGACTTACTCTGCCAGTAAAAAAGGAGTTTAATATGCCTGTTTTTCTCAGACAAAGACAGCTACTTGATTTTCTTGGCTTTAAGGTGCCTATGGACTTAGCCTGTGTAGATAATGTATATTACAGACGTTACACAACAGAAAGCCTGTGTATGAATGGGGCTGATATGCCGATAAGCATAATTACAGAAAAAAGCTTTGGACTAAAGCCCTACAGCGTTAAGTATTCTGAATCAGAATTACAGAAAATAGCAGATGTTTATTTTGCATTAGATGATATTTTTACAAGGTGGAATTGTGAAATTGTGGAAAAAGAGGTATCCTCTAAGAAAAATAAAGATAGCTATATTTTTACAGCAGATTATTACTGCATAGAAAATATAGCCGAGGCAGTGCCTATTGAGATTGTCAATAGCGATTAATATTAATGGATATAATCCTTATACCTAATTAAACAATAGATATTTTGTCAGAGTGATTTATTCAGTGTTTTGTCCTTTTTCTTTATAAGCGAAAGCTTAGCTGTGCTGTTGCTTTAAATGAATTCTTCTTAATAAGATGGTCTGCTGTTTAAACAGAAATTATTATAAAAATAAGAAACGGGCATTACCATAAGGTATGCCCGTTTCACGAGTAAGGAAATAAAAATGAAATGAAAAAGATGTATGCATTTAAAAAGCCCATTATATGGGCAGACACCATAAAGGTGGTTTGCTTTATGGTTGATTTAAAAACACAACCATAAATTTATCACAAAAATATATTAACTAACCCTTATTACTTTGTGTACATATTATAACACAAATAAAAAGTATAATAAAGAGAATAAATGAAAAAATAAAAAATTTGTTTATTTTTAACATAAGCATAAGCACAATAATGGTTATCTTCAATAATAAAAAAGAAGAGATTTTCTTTTTTGTTGATAAAACCTTTAATTTAATCTTAAAAATCATTGCCGAATAGCTTATTTGCAGTTAAGTAGTACAATATATAAAAACGATAAAATAGCAAATGAGAAAACAAGAGAAAACAAGAGTAAATAAGAGAAAACGAGAGATAGCACCTGTGTAGATTAAATTTTTGAAAAAATGTGTTGACTTTGTATTTGAACTATGATATTATCTATCCTGCGACAAGTTGTCGGCGTATGTTTAACGCTGATAAAAAAAGATTTATTTTAAAATGGAGGAAACTGGATATGTCTACTTTTATGGCAAAAAAAGGCGAAGTAGAACGCAAGTGGTATGTACTAGACGCTGCTGGTAAGCCACTAGGCCGTACAGCTGCTCAGGCTGCTACTCTACTAAGAGGTAAGCACAAGGCTACTTACACACCACACGTTGACTGTGGTGATTACGTTATCATCATCAACTGCGACAAGGCTGTTCTAACAGGTAACAAGCTTCGTCAGAAGTACTGGTACCGTCATACAGGCTATGTTGGTCACCTAAAAGAAACAAGATACGATACACTAATGGCTACAAAGCCAGAGAAGGCTATGGAGCTAGCTGTTAAGGGTATGGTTCCATCAAATACAATTGGCAGATCTGCTATGCTAAGACTAAAGCTATTCACAGGCGATCAGCACAACCATCAGGCTCAGAAGCCTGAGGCTTGGGATAAGTAAGAGAGGAGGCAACTTAAATGTACGATAAGAAACCACATTTTTACGGAACAGGTAGAAGAAAGAGTTCTGTAGCAAGAGTAAGACTTTACCAGGGTACAGGTAAAATCACAATCAATGACAGAGATATCGACGAGTATTTCGGTCTTGACACACTAAAGCTAATCGTTCGTCAGCCTCTTGAGCTAACAGAGACAACAGAGAAGTTCGATGTTGTTTGTAGAGTAGCAGGTGGTGGCGTTACAGGTCAGGCTGGTGCTATCCGTCACGGTATTTCAAGAGCACTACTTCAGTACGATAGCGAGGCACTAAGAAGCATCCTAAAGAAGGCTGGCTTCCTAACTCGTGACCCAAGAATGAAGGAGCGTAAGAAGTACGGTCTTAAGGCTGCTCGTAGAGCTCCACAGTTCTCAAAGAGATAATTATTACTGTTATATTTGTTCAAAAATCGGCTTGTTTATGCGATTTCAGTATGCCTGAGATTGCCTGAAAATAAGACGGTGGTTAACAGGTTATTAATTAGATTTTATGATTGACACTTTTCTTTTCAGAGAAGTGTCAATTTTTTTTATTGCTTTTTAGTATGTAATTCTAACAAAAAGGCTTCAAGCATAGGTGTACGCTTGAAGCCTTTTGTATTGAAATAGATATTGTTTTTATTAAGCCATTAGCTTTTCTAGTCTCTTATTGATTTCAACAAGGAATGTTTCTGTGTCTACCTTCTGCTTGCTTGGTAGAGTTGAAAGCATTTCAAGGTCGCCTGTCATAACGCCGTCTTCGATAGTTGAAATTGTAGCCTTTTCTAGCTTGTCAGCAAAGTCGCATAGCTCTGCGTTGTTGTCCATTTCGCCTCTTTTTCTTAGAGCACCACTCCATGCAAATAGAGTTGCAACGCTGTTTGTAGAGGTTTTCTCGCCCTTTAGGTGCTTGTAGTAATGACGCTGTACTGTACCGTGTGCAGCCTCGTACTCGTAAACGCCGTCTGGAGAAACAAGTACAGATGTCATCATTGCAAGGCTACCGAATGCTGTTGCAATCATATCAGACATTACGTCACCGTCGTAGTTTTTACAAGCCCAGATATAGCCACCATCGCTACGGATAACTCTTGCTACTGCGTCATCAATCAATGTGTAGAAGTACTCAATGCCAGCCTCAGCAAACTTTTCTTTGTACTCTGTTTCAAAAATCTCGTTGAAGATGTCTTTGAAACGGTGGTCGTAGGTTTTGCTGATTGTATCCTTTGTAGCAAACCAGATATCCTGCTTCTGGTCAAGTGCATAGTTAAAGCAAGAACGGGCAAAGCTACCGATACTCTTGTCTAGGTTGTGGATACCCTGAATAATACCGTCTGAATCAAAGCTGTGGATAAGCTTTCTTTCCTCTGTACCGTCAGCCTTTGTAACGCATAGCTCAGCCTTTGAGCCAGCCTCTACTGCCATTTCTGAGTTTTTGTAAACATCACCATAAGCGTGACGAGCAATGCAGATTGGCTTTTTCCATGTTGGAATGAATGGTGTGATACCATTAACAATAATAGGACTTCTGAAAACTGTACCGTCTAGCATAGCTCTGATAGTACCGTTAGGAGATTTCCACATTTCCTTTAGGTTGTACTCTGTCATACGAGCAGCGTTTGGTGTGATTGTAGCACACTTAACAGCTACACCATACTTCTTTGTAGCCTCAGCACTGTCGATTGTAACCTGATCGTTAGTTTCGTTTCTGTGCTCAAGACCAAGGTCGTAGTACTCTACCTTTAGATCTACATATGGGTAAATAAGAATGTCCTTAATCATCTTCCAGATGATTCTTGTCATCTCGTCGCCGTCCATCTCAACAAGTGGAGTTGTCATTTGAATTTTTGCCATTTTATTGTTTCTCCTTAATGTTATTTATTGTGATATTAATTACAAATTTGGGTTTGTGTGACTGCTTACGCAGTCACTAATGGCGAGATAGCGTAAAAGTTTTGATTAAACTTTTTCAAAAGATGCAACCAATTTGCGAAGCAAATTGATTGCGTAACCAACCACTATGTGGTTGGTTACATAAAATAATTGCCCTCGTGGGATTTTACGCAATCAATC